>DATHQQ010000358.1:0-3512 GCA_035482595.1 Verrucomicrobiia bacterium | reverse complement strand
GCTTCCTGCCGGATCCGCAGATCCTGCGCGATCCCCAGATGCTCTACCTCTCCATCGGCATCATCGGCGCCACGATCATGCCCCATAACCTCTATCTGCATTCGGGCCTGGCGAAAGCCAAAGCGGCGGAGCTGGGCCATCTGGATGCGCGCGCGATCCTGCGCTTCCTGTCGCTGGACTCCTGGACCATGCTCGGGCTCGCTTGCCTCGCCAATGCCGCGATCGTGGTGGTGGCGGCCATGGCCTTCCGGAAGGGCGTCGTCGTCGGCGCCGGGCTGGAGGACGCCTATCACCTCCTCGATCCCGTCTTCGGTAGCGGCGCCGGGGCGGTCTTCGCCATCGGCCTTCTGGCGGCCGGGCTCAGCGCCACGACCACCGCGGGCATGGCGGGCCAGATCGTCATCGAGGGATTCTTCGACTTCAGCATGCCGATCGCGCTGCGCGCGCTCATCACCCGCGGGGCCGCTCTCGGCCCCGCGCTGCTCCTGCCGCTGGCGATGGGAGAGGGCGGCGTCGACCGGCTGCTGGTGCTGAGCCAGGTCGTCCTCGGCCTGGCGCTGCCCTTCGTGCTGGTGCCGATGCTGATCCTGCTCGCCGATCGCGGGATCATGCGCCGGGCGCCGATCAGGCTGCGGACGCTCGGCCTGGCGGGCAGCCTGGCCACGGTGCTCATCGCCCTCAATCTCTGGCTGGTCGCCGCGGCCTAAAGCCTGATCGTCTCAAGCCGAAGCGGCTTGAGACGTGAATCAGGCTCTAATCATTTAAGGAGAGCAAGATTCACGGGTCGGCTTGATTCAAGCTGACCCGATCTTGCTCTGGAGGGAAACTCGATCCGGCGCCTTCGCCGTCCTGCCCCGGGGTCAGGCCATGCTGCGGATGATGCCGCCTTCGACCCGGAGCGGCGCGCCATTGGTTGCCGAGGCCTCCTTCGAGCAGAGATAGACCACCATATTGGCGATCTCGTCGACCGTGGCGAAACGCTGCAGCAGCGAGGTGGGCCGGTGCTGCTTGACGAATTCCGCGGCCATTTGATCCACCGGCACGCCCTCCTGGGCCGCCATGGCATCGAGGAAGGGCTCGATCCCGTCCGAGCGGGTGGGGCCCGGAAGCACGGCATTGACGGTGACGCCGGTCCCGGCGGTGAGCTCGGCAAGACCACGCGATATGGCCAGCTGTGCCGTCTTGGTCGTGCCGTAATGGATCATGTCCTTGGGGATGTTGATCGCCGATTCCGAGGAGACGAAGACGATCCGCCCCCAATTGCGCTTCAGCATGCCAGGCATCAAAGCGCGCGACAGACGCACGCCGGAGAGGACATTGACCTCGAAGAAGCGGCGCCAATCCTCGTCGGGAATGGCGAAGAAATCCTTGGGCTCGAAGATGCCGGCATCACCAGGATATCGGCCTCCGGCACCGCGGCCGCGAGCTTGTCGCAGCCCTCGGCGGTGGAGACGTCCGCGGCGACGCCCAGGAGCTTTGTCGCCGGCAGAGCCGCCCGGATCTTGGCCAGGGCCGCATCGGCCGTTTCCTGCTTGCGGCCATTGACGGCGACCCGGGCGCCGCAAGCGGCCAGGCCGCGGGCGACCGCAAAGCCGATGCCGCCGGTCGAGCCGGTGACGAGGGCGGTCTTGCCGGAGAGGTCGATGTTCATGGGGGAGGTCCTTGGCGGGCGGCGAGGCGATGCGCCAAGACATGGGGTCGCGGAGCCGGGATGCAAAGTAGCGCGAAAGCGGGGGTCCGGGGCGAGTAGCAAAGTCTTGAGCGTATGGCCCTGGATTCCCGCTTTCGCGGGAATGACGATGGAGCAAGTGCCGACTTATCCCGAGCGGCTGCCTCTACAGATGCTCCCGCTCCACATCCTCGATCGAGAGGCCGAGATGGGCGAGGCCCTCCTCGATCTCGTCGGCGAGGTTGGGGGTGCCGACGAGATTGGCGACCGCGCGCGGGTCGCGGGTATCGGTGGCATCGGCCAGGGCCTCGTCCCAATCGCTGGGATCGTAATCGCCCCGGCCGAGCCAGGTGAGGGCGACGACCTCGGCGAGCTCGTCCTCGTTCAGATTCTCCAGCGCGTCGACCAGCTCTTCATAGGCCGGGTCGTCGGCATAGTCCTCCAGCACATCGCGCGCCTCGTCGTCCGTGGTGCCGGCATCCGGGTCGGTCTCCGCGGGCTCGACCTTCACGTCGAACTCGCGCGCCTTGAGGATGATGAAACCCAGCTTGTCCAGGCTGACGGTCAGCTCGACCTCGGGGGGTGCTTTCATGTCCTTGGACCTCCACGTCTTGGAAGCGATAGGCGGATCATGCGTTGGAGATATGACAAGACAAGCCTCGCGCGCAGTCAACACACAATGCGGGCAACACACAATGCAGGCGGCCAAGTTCATGGCTCGGCTCGAGAAGAAGGTGGCACAGCATGGTCAGGCCACCATCAGCCCCATCGTGCGGTGATATCGTTTCAACAAATCGTGGCTTAGGGATGTAAGATCACCAGGATTGCAGACTGCCTCTGCAGCACCGAAGATGCAGCGTACCCCTTTGAAGCCCGAGGAGAGCCCAGATGGATTTTCGCGATCGTCATGTCATGGTCACCGGGGGCGCCGGGGCATTGGGCTCGGCCGTGGTGAGCGCGCTGGTCGCCGCGGGCGCGCATTGCTACGTGCCCTATCGCAAGGAGCGCGAGGCGGGTGGCTTCCCTGTGCCGCCGGATGCGGCGGTGACCCTGATCCCGGCGCCGACCCTGGCCGATGAGAAAGTGGTGAAGGAGATCTATGCCGAGCTGCCGGCGCTCTGGGCCTCGATCCATATTGCCGGCGGCTTTGCCTTCGCGCCCTTGGCCGATACCAGTGGGGAGCTGCTGCGCCGGCAGATCGACGACAATCTGGTGAGCTGCTTCCTCTGCTGCCGCGAGGCGGCGAATGTGATGCGCCGCGGCAAGGGGGGCGGGCGCATCGTGAATGTCGCGGCGCGCCAGGCCCTCGAGCCCCGCACCGGCGCCAAGATGAGCGCCTATACCGCGGCCAAGGCGGGGGTCGCGGCGCTCTCCGCGGCCTTGGGCGAGGAGCTGGCCGGCGAGGGCATATTGGTGAACGCCGTCGTGCCCTCCATCATGGATACCCCCGCCAACCGGCGCGACATGCCCAAGGCGAATTTCGATGCCTGGCCGAAGGTGGAGGAGGTGGCGGCGACGATCCTCTTCCTTGCCTCGCCGGAGAACAAGCTGACCCGCAGCGGCCTGGTGCCGGTTTTCGGGAAGAGCTGATCACATCAGCGACGTAGCGAGCAGCAGGGCCACCGCGAGCAGGACGAAGGTCGCGGCGGCGAATCCGAGACGCTGCGCCAGGGAGGTCTGGCCGGCGCCATGCTCCATGGCGTGCTCTTCCGCCCTTGCCTCTGCCGGGGGCATGTCATGCATGTGCTCCGGCATCGCCGCGGGCGCCAATGCAGACGCCTCTGGCCTTATGGTCAACATCCCATGCTTCAGGCCGCGGGCCACCAGCCACCAATTGATGGGA
>DATHQQ010000357.1:0-3116 GCA_035482595.1 Verrucomicrobiia bacterium | reverse complement strand
TACGATTCCAACGCCACGATCTTCTTCGGCACCGACACCTTCCTCGCCGGCTATGCCCGCGCCGCCAATGCCTATGACTTCTACAGCCTGCGCTATGTCTTCGCCGGCGCCGAGCGGGTACGCGAGGAGACGCGGACGGCCTGGGCGGAGAAATTCGGCCTGCGCATCCTGGAGGGCTATGGCGCCACCGAGATGTCGCCGGTGATCGCCGTCAATACGCCCATGCAATTCAAGGCGGGCACGGCGGGGCGGTTCATTCCCGGCATCGACTGGCGCCTGGAGCCGGTGCCCGGCGTGGCCGAAGGCAGTCGGCTGATCCTGAAGGGGCCGAATCTCATGCTGGGCTATCTCCGGGCCGAGGCGCCCGGCCGGCTGGAGCCACCGGAAGGCGGCGTCTACGACACCGGCGATATCGTCAGCGTCGACTCACGGGGCTTCGTCACCATCCTCGGCCGCCTCAAGCGCTTCGCCAAGGTCGGCGGGGAAATGGTCTCCCTGGCCGCCGTCGAGAGCGCGATCGCCGGGCTCTGGCCCGACCATCGCCATGCCGTGGTCGCCCTGCCCGATGCGCGCAAGGGCGAGCAGCTCCTGCTGGTGACGGATCATGCCGGCGCAAGCCGCGAGGAATTGCTCGCCCATGCCCGCGAGATGGGGCTGCCCGAGCTGTTCCTGCCCCGGACCATCATGCATGTCGAGCGCCTGCCGCTGTTGGGCAGCGGCAAGCCCGACTACGAGGCCATCGCCGAGCTGGTGCGCATGGCGGAGCCGGCGCCGGCGAACCTCGCCGTCTAGAGCAAGATCGGGTCAGCTTGAACCAAGCTGACCCGTGAATCTTGCTCTACTTAAGTGATTAGAGCCTGATTCACGTCTCAAGCCGCTTCGGCTTGAGACGATCAGGCTCTAGGCGCCGGTGGGGGGCTTGCCTTTCGGCCCCTGCATCATAAGGGGCGCATCCGTCCGGCCCGGCTTCTTCTTATTGGCCTTGGGCTTCTTCGGCTCCCGCCCGCTTCTCTTCTGACCCTTTGCCATCGTCGTTCTCCTGGTCTGTCGAGCGCCCCGCTGCCCTCGAAACGACAGGCAGTCGAATCGGCTGCTGCGTCGGTCATGCTAGCAAAGCCATGAAGGCCGTCAACGCCAGCCAGCGAGAGCTGCCCGTCTCAATCCGGCGCCCGGGCGATGATCTCCATCGGGGCGACGAGGCCACGCTCGAGGCTCTGAACGAGATTCCCAGTCTTCTGCCGCGCGTTCTCGCCCATCAGGATATGCAGGCCCAAGGCGGGGCGGCCCTCCGCCGCGACCCGCGCCTGCAGGGCCCGCAGAGATTCCAGCGCGAAGGCGGCGCGGTTGCGCTCGGCCTGGATGGTGAAGCCCGACGCGGCCAGCGCCGCGCGGTAATCCGCCGGGGTGGCGACGAAGCTCGTCGCGGGGCCGGCGGCCCAAGGCAGGGGAAAGGCGAGATCGCCGTCGGCCAGGCGCATCACATCATAGATCGCGAAGATGCCGCCCGGCCGCAGCACTCGGCGAACGCCCGCTGAAAGCGCCGGCTTGTCGGGGATGTTCATGCCCACATGCAGCAAAGAGGCGCCGTCGAAGCTGGCGTCGGGAAAGGGTAAGGCGAGCGCGCTCCCCTGGCGGAAATCGACCAGCCCCTGGAGGCCGACCCGGCGGGCGAGATCGCTGGCGACCTCGACATATTCCGGGGTCAGATCGATGCCCGAGACACGGCAGCCATAGATGGCGGCCAGATGGCGGGCCGGGCCGCCGAGCCCGCTCCCGATATCGAGCCAGCGCATTCCGGCTCGGAGCCCGAGCGGGGCGAAGAGCGCCGCCGTCGCCTCGCCGCCGCCGATATGGAATTCATCGACGGGCGCGAGATCCGCGGGCGTCAACCGGTCGGGGTCTTTGCCGGCGGCGGCCAGGGCTTGGTTGATCGCCTGCGCCAAGGCGCCATGGGCGTAATGGCCGGCCACATCGCTCTCGATATTCATGACGATACCTTTCCGGTCCGTCCCAGCATAGCATTGCCGCCGTCCGGACCGTGGCAAGGAGCTCGGCTTCTCGGGAAAGAACCGGTTAACGGACGCTCTTTTTTGATCCGGGTGCAGCGCTTGATCTCCCTGGTGGCTTCGGCCATCGTCTGCTGTCGCTGGGGCGGACAGCCCCGCGCAAAGCAGGGGGATATCGGTCATGATCTCAGGGATTCGCTATGGGAGGATTCTCGCCATGCGCCGGGGGCTTGTCACCCTCTTCGCCGGCGCCCTTCTCGCCATTGCCGCGCAAAGCGATGCGCCGGCGCAAACAGCCGCCGCCGGGCTGATCAAGCAGGCTTCCGCGGGGCTGCCGGTCAAAGCCTTCGAGCAGGTGATGATCGGGCAGACGATACCGCTGGGCACGAGCGGCCATCTGAAGATCAGCTACTACACCAGCTGCCTGCTGGAGACCATCGACGGCGGCACGGTGACCATCGGCTCCTTCAGCAGCCGGGTCGCCGGCGGCAAGATCGTGACCACCACCGACACGAAATCCTGCCACCCCACCCAGATCGCGACCACGGCATCGACCTCGGAATCGGGGGCGGCGATCGAGCGGGTCGTCGCCTTCGATCCGCGCGACTGGACCGAGGCGACGGTCAGCGTCAGCCGGCCTCTCTTCCAGCCCGCCGGCAGCCCGACCGGTCCCGTGCGCCTGCGCCTGCTGATGCTCGACGATCCGCAGCCCAAGCTGGTCTGGGAGGGCGCGGTCAAATCCCTGCCGGCCGCCTATCCGACGGCGGCCCCCAAGCTTCAGGAGGGCCTCCCCTACAAGGTCGAACTGATGGGGGCGGATGGCACGATCTATACCGCCACCTTCTCCATCGACCCGGGCTATGTCACGGAGTCCGGCAGCGCAGCCAATACCGTCGACGTCAAACCCTGAGACCGGGCGTGAGCGACGCCGCTCTCCCCGGCCAAGGCACGAGCCGACGGCGCCTGCTCGTCGTCTGCTCCACCATCGGCCTCCTGACCGCCATCATGGCGGTCTCGCCGCTGGGCGCCTATCTCGACCGGGTCGGGATCGATCTGCTGCAGCCCCTGCGCATGGCGCTGCACCCGCCGAGCCTGGATCCGGCGCAATCG
>DATHQQ010000356.1:0-6475 GCA_035482595.1 Verrucomicrobiia bacterium | reverse complement strand
GCGCGGCCCGCTGAAGCCGAGGCTCCGCGCCGCCATGACGAAATCCGCATGCTTCAGCACGATCACCCGCGAGCGCACGAGCCGGGCATAGGAGACCCAGCCCACCAGGGCCAGCGCGATATAGAAGCTCATCAGCCCGGGGCCGAGCACGGCGACGATGGCGATGATGAGCACGAAGAAGGGAAAGGAGATGGTGACGTCGAGAAGGCGCATCAGCAGCACATCGACGATGCCGCCGAGATAGCCCGAGGCGACGCCGATGGTGGTGCCGATGACGAAGGGAAAGAAGACGCCGAAGACGCCCATCTGGAGATCGAGCCGGGTACCCCAGATGATCCGCGAGAGGATGTCGCGGCCGAAATTGTCGGTGCCGAAGAGATGGACCGCATTGGGCGGCTGCAGCTTGGCCATCAGATCCTGCGCGATGGGGTCGTAGGGCGCCAGCCAGGGCGCCGCCAGCGCCAATATCAGCCAGAACAGGCAGAGCGCACCCCCGACATAGGCCAGCAGCGAGGGCGCGCCCAGGCGGCGATGGAGCGTGGCGCCCATGACGCTCATGGCCCCACCCTCACGGCTGGATCCGGGGATCGAGGGCCACGGTGGCGATATCCACGGTGAAATTCGTGGCGATGACGCCGAGCGCCAGGATCAAGGTGATCGCCTGCACCACCAGATAGTCGCGGGCGAAGATGGAGGAGACCAGCAGGCTGCCCAGCCCCGGCACCGAGAAGACCGATTCCACCACCACCGTGCCGCCGATCAGCCAGCCGACATTGACACCCAGGAGATTGATCGTGGGGATCAGGGAGTTGCGGAAGACGTGGTGGAAGAAGATCACATGGCGCGGCAGGCCCTTGGCCCGGGCGGCGCTGACGTAGTCCGCCTGACTCTCGGCGATCAGGCTGGCGCGCAGATTGCGGGTCAGGATCGGTGCCGTCGCCAGGGCCACGGTGAAGGCCGGCAGGAAGAGATGGTGCAGCCGGTCGAGGAAATCATCGCCATAGCCGGAGACCGGAAACCAGCCGAGGCGAATGCTGAAGAACATGATTAGCACGATGCCGAGCCAGAAGGCGGGCAGGCCGAGGCCGATGGTCGAGAACAGCCGGATGGCCTGATCCGCCGGCCGCCCGCGCCTTGCCGCCGCCAGGGAGCCCAGCAGCACCGCCATCAGCACCGCCAGGATGACGGCATAGATCAGCAGGAAGAGGGTGGGCGCGATGCGATCCGCCGCCACCCCCAGGACCGGCGCCCGGTAGATGATGGATTGGCCGAACTCGCCATGAAGCAGGTTCTTGATGAAAAGCAGATATTGGACGGGAATCGGCCGGTCGAGCCCGTATTTGGCATGGATCGCCGCGATCGCCTCGGGCGTGGCCTTGGCGCCCAAGAGCAGGCGCGCCGGATCGCCGGGAATGGCGTGGACCAGGATGAAAGTGACGATGCTGATGCCGATCAGCACGGGGATCAGCTGCACCGGCCGGTAGAGAACGAATTTGAAGCGGTGCATGACTCCGGGTGGATGGCGGCGAGCGGGGGTCTCTGGCGGCAGGTTATGCGGAAAGGGCCGGCGGGTCAGCCGGAATCCGACGGCCCGCAGCTTCCTCCTCGCTCCGCCATTCCCGCGAGTCCAGGGTCGCAGCTCCCGCCGGTTGCCCTGAATCCCCGTCGCGGGGATGACGAATAGGGGGCGACTCTCTCAGCCGAGTTCCACCTTCTCCAGCTGCTCCGCCACCTTGCAGGGCCAGCCGAGCTCCTCCTGGATCCGCCGGCGCAGCGTATCGGCGGCGGTGGGCTCGCCATGGACGATGAATGTCATCCGCGGGGGCTGCTTGAAGCCCTTGAGCCAGCGCAGGATCTCGCCGGCATCGGCATGGGCGGAGAGCATGGAGAGGTTCAGGATCTCGGCCCTGAGCGGCACGTAGGCGCCGTGGATCTTGATGCTGTCGGCGCCGGCCAGCATGGCGGCACCGCGCGTCCCCACCGCCTGATAGCCGGCGAAGATGATTGTATTGCGGGGATCGGGGGCGTAGCGCTTCAAATGATGCAGAACCCGCCCGCCCGTGGCCATGCCGCTCGCCGAGATGATGATCTTGGGCATCGGATCGGCGGTCAGTGCCTTCGATTCCTCGGCGCTGCGCACATAGCGGGCGACGGCGCCCAGCGCCTCGCATTGGGCATCGGAGAGCTTGTGATCCGCCGGATGCCGGCAGAGCAGCTCCGAGGCGTCGATGGCCATGGGGCTGTCGAGATAGACGCGCAGGCCCTTCAGCCGCCCGCTCGCCTTCAGCCGCTCGAGATGGAACAGGAGCGCCTGGGCCCGGCCGACGGCAAAGGCGGGAATGACGACCGTGCCGCCGCGGGCCGCGGTCCGCTCGATGACCTCCCCCAGGATGGCCTGAGGGTCGACGGGCTTATGGGTCCGATCGCCATAGGTGGATTCCACCACCAGATAATCCGCCGCCTCGATCGCCGCCGGGTCGGGGAGGATCGGGTCGTCGTAGCGCCCGAGATCGCCGGAGAAGACCACCCGCTTGCCGCCCCAGGCCACCTCGACGATGGCAGCGCCGAGGATATGGCCGGCATGGCGCAGCCGCACCCGGGCGCCGCCGGCAACCTCCTTCTCCTGCTCGAAAGCCATGGGGGAGAAATGCGTCAGCGCGCGTTCGGCATCGGCGACGCCATAGAGCGGCAAGGCCGGCTTGTGCTTGGCGTAACCATGGCGGTTGGCGAATTCCGCATCCTGCTCCTGCAGATGGCCGCTGTCCGGCAGCAGGATGCGGCAGAGGTCCTCCGTCGCCTCGGAGCAATGGATGCGCGCCCCAAACCCGTCGCGCACCAGAGCGGGCAGATAGCCGGTATGGTCGAGATGGGCATGGGTCAGAACGACGCTGGCCAAGCTCCCCGGCGGGACGGGAAAGGGTGCCCAGTTCCGCAGGCGCAGCTGCTTCAGCCCCTGGAACAGGCCGCAATCGACGAGGATCCGCTGGGAGTCCAGCCCCAGAAGATGGCGCGAGCCGGTCACCGTCCCGGCCGCCCCCAGAAACGACAGCGTCAAGGCCATGCTTTCCTCCCTTGAGCAAGGTCCTTCCTATCCTGTCGCGCCGCCGGCCGCCAGCCTTCCCCGCGCCGCCGCCGACCCCCTTGTCTTTTAACCCGCTCCCGGCCTCAAATAAGCCATCTAGAAGCTGGCGGCGGGGCTGGGGTCCGCCCGGCCAGGATCGCCGTCAAAACCCAACAGAGGAGGCTATCCCGTGATCAGCAAACGTCCAGGCGCCGCCGCGCCCCTTGGCCGGCTCGCCCTCGTGGCAGCCCTTGCGCTCGCCGGCTTCGTCCTGGCGCGGCCCGCCGTGGCTGAGATGAACATGATCGGCAATTGCGACGTCACCGGCACCAAGGGGCAGTTTCCCCTGACGCCGGCCAAGCCCGGCCAGATCACCGTCGAGGTCAATCTGCCGGCGCCGGGCTGGTGGAACGGCGACACGCCGGATTCCATCAAGGACGGCTACGAATATTGCATGGCGGCCAATATCGCCTGGCGCGCCGGGCTGGATAAGGTCCAGGTGGTCAATGTCGCCTGGGACGCGCTGGTCGCCGGCCAGACCAAGGATTTCGACTTCGCCCTCTCGGAGATCTCCATCACCGATGAGCGCAAGAAGGTCGTCACCTTCTCCGTTCCTTATTTCCATTCCGACATCGGCGTGCTGGTGAAGAAGGGGGCGGCGGTCGACAGCGCCAAGATGAAGGGCTTGCGCATCGGCGTGCAGCAGGCGACCACCGGCGCCGATTTCGTCGCCAACAAGCTGAAGCCGACGCCGGAGGTGAAGGTCTTCCCCGATACCCCCAGCATGTTCACCGCGCTCGCCGCCAACCAGATCGACGCCGCCATGACCGATACGGCCATCGTGCTCGGCCAGGCCGCCGTCTCCAACGGCATGATGGAGGTGGTCGGGCAATATTCGACCGGCGAGACCTATGGGGCGCTCTATCCCAAGGATTCCCCGAACGCGGCGAATTTCGACAAGATCATCCAGGCGCTGATCGACGACGGCACGCTCGCCCAGCTGGCGCAGAAATATCTGGCGGCGGCCTGGGGCGCCGATCCGACCAAGATCCCCTATTTCCAGCCGTGAAGGTTGTGAGGAGCGTCGCCCGATCCCGATCCTGCGGATGACGAGTTCCGCGGGATGAGCAATTCGGGCGGCGCTCCGCCTTTCCCCGGCGAGCCCCCCGCCGACATGCCGGGGGGCAGCCGCCGCTTCCGTGCCGGCGCGCCGCCCAGGGAAGCGACGAGCTGGGGCACCACCGCTCTGCTCGTCGCCTTGCTTCTGGTCGCCACCAGCTGGATGACCCTGCGCGGCGTCGAAGGCGCGCTCGCCGAGCTCAAGGTCGGCAGTGTCTACACCGATGCCCTGCTAGTGGTGCTCGGCATCGGCGCCTGCGCTTTGCTGCTGCCGGCGCTGCGCAGCCTGAAGATCGCCCGCGAAGGAGGTGCCGCACTTGCGGCCGGCGATATCATCGCCGCCCGGGTCGCCGCGGCGGCCTCGCGCAATCTCGCCTGGTTCACTTTCGGCTTCGCCGGCGCCCTGGCGCTGCTGCTGGTCGTCGTCCAGTTCCTGATCGCCAATAATCTTGCGGTCAGCCGTACCTTCTTCCTGCTGCCGCTCATCGCCAGCTCCTTCTGGCTCATCCTCAAGGCCTTCTGGACCAACATCTACATCTTCTGCGTGGCCGAGGTGCTGGTGCTGGTCTGGGGCCTCGTCATCGCCATCGCGCGTCTGGCGCCGGGGGCGGCGGGCAAGCCGATCCGCGTCATCGCCACGCTCTATGCCGATGTCTTCCGCGGCCTGCCGGCGATCATCAACATCTATCTGATCGGCTTCGGCGTGCCCTTGACCGGCCTGCCGATCCTGAAGGATTTCTCGCAAGATACCTTCTGCATCCTGGCACTCACCCTCACCTATGGCGCCTATGTGGCGGAGGTCTACCGCGCCGGCATCGAGAGCATCCATTGGAGCCAGACGGCGGCCGCCCGCTCCCTCGGCCTCTCTTACCTTCAGACCCTGCGCTTCGTCATCGTGCCCCAGGCCGTGCGCCGCATCATCCCGCCGCTGCTCAACGACTTCATCGGCCTGCAGAAGGACACCGCCCTGGTCAATGTCATCGGCACCATCGATGCCTTCAACCAGGCCAAGATCGTGGCCAGCAACCATTTCAACCTGTCCTCGGTGACGACGGTGGCCTTGCTCTTCGTCCTCATCACCATCCCGCAGGCGCGGCTGGTGGACCGCATGGTTGAGCGCGACCAGCGCCGCATGCGCGCCGGCGGCAGCTAGGACGGCCGGCGCCATGGCCCTGATCGAGATCCGCGACATCCACAAGCGATTCGGCGAGCACGAGGTGTTCAAGGGCCTGTCGCTGGAGGTCGAGGAGCATCAGGTGGTCTGCCTGATCGGCCCCTCGGGCTGCGGGAAATCGACCCTGCTGCGCTGCATCAACGGGCTGGAGAGCATCGAGCAGGGCGAGATCCGCATTCATGGCGACCGCATGACCGGGCCCGGGGTCGACGTCAATGCGCTCCGGCGCGATGTCGGCATCGTCTTCCAGAGCTTCAACCTCTTTCCCCATATGACGGTGCTGGAGAACGTCACCCTCGCCCCCTTGCGGGTGCTGCGCCAGGACCGCAAGACGGCCGAGGCCACGGCCATGGCGCTGCTGACCCGCATCGGGCTGGAGAGCAAGGCCGGGGAATATCCCGACCGTCTCTCCGGAGGTCAGCAGCAGCGCGTCGCCATCGTCCGCGCGCTCGCCATGGGGCCCATGGTGATGCTGCTGGACGAGATCACCTCGGCCCTCGATCCCGAGCTGGTCGCCGAGGTGCTCAACATCGTGCGCGACCTCGCCCGCGACGGCATGACCATGCTGCTCGCCACCCACGAGATGGGCTTCGCCCGCGAGGTCGCCAGCAAGGTCTGCTTCCTCTTCGACGGCCGCGTCCATGAGGAAGGCCCGCCTGCGGAGATCTTCGGCGATCCGAAGGAGGAACGCACCCGGGCGTTCCTGAAGCGCATCATCGAGGCGGGGCGGTTGTAGGCCAGAGGTTGCGAGGCGCGTTCGATCGCGCGACATTACGCTTCGCACGAATGACGGCAATGGGCGAAATGATTCGACCTCCTCTTCCGTCACCCCGGCGAAAGCCGGGGTCCAGGGGCGTGTGGCAAAGTGCTGGACGTGTGGCCTCTGGATTCCGGCTTTCGAGGATGTGAAGGAATCGGACTTCAGCGATTTTGTCGAACCTGATTGATCCGGCGGCGTCGGTCATTCGGCGTTGCGCGAGCCGTCGCCGCCAAAGGCCAGGGCCATCTGGCGCTCGGCGGGGGGATTTCTAGCCTCTGATCATGCCGGGCTGGCCCGAAGGCAGTGCGCCCGCCATAGATTATGGGCGAGCGCCTGCATCAGAACCACGGCCGTGACCTTG
>DATHQQ010000355.1:0-2014 GCA_035482595.1 Verrucomicrobiia bacterium | reverse complement strand
GATGGTGTTCACCTTGCGCCCCTCCGCCTCGGCGCCCAGCACCAGGCAGGAGCAGACGAGCCGCCCGTCCAAGGTGACGCTGCAGGCACCGCAATCGCCAGTGCCGCAGCCTTCCTTGCTGCCGGTCAGAGCAAGGCGGTCACGCAGGACGTCGAGCAGGGTCTCCTCGGCGTCGCAGAGATATTCCACGGCATCGCCGTTGATCGTCGTCGAAACACGAACGCTGGTCATATTTTTCCTCAATCTCTAGCGAATGGCCGGATTACTTGCCGGTGGCGCGCTTGAGCGCGATCACCGCGGCACGCCGCGCGAGCACGCCGGCGACCTCGATGCGGAAATCCTTCGTCCCGCGCTTGTCGTCGATCGGCCTGCAGACGGCCGAGGCGGCAGCCGCCAGCTTGTCGAGGGCGGCCTTATCGACCTTGCTGCCGATGAGCGCATCCGCTGCTTCCTTCACCAGAAGCACGCGGGCCGCCACGGCGCCGAGAGAGACCCGCGCCGCCTTGCAGATCCCGTCCTCGCCCATGGTCAGGCTGACGCCGGCGCCGACGACGGCGATATCCATCTCGGTGCGCGGAATGAAGCGGAGATAGGCATCGCCCGAATGCTTCGGGCGGGCCGGCAGGAAGAGCGATTCCACGATCTCTCCCTTGGCCAGCGCCGTCTTACCCGGCGCCGTCGCCACATCCTCGACCGGCAGCTCGCGCCGGCCCTTGGGGCCGACGATGGTCGCGGTGGCGCCGGCGGCGACCAATGCCGGCACGCTATCGGCGGCCGGCGAGGCGTTGCACATATTGCCGGTCATGGTGGCCCGGCCCTGAATCTGGGTGGAGCCGATGAGATTGGCCGCCTCGACCACGCCGGGCCAGAGCTTCTTCAGGGCCTTGTGCTCACCCAGCTCGGTGGCCGGCACGGCCGCGCCGATGCGAAAGCCGCCGGCTTCCGCCGTGATCTTGCGCAGGGCCTCGATCCGCTTCACATCGACCACGAGATCGGGCTCGACGAAGCCCGATTTCATCCGCACCAGAAGATCGGTGCCGCCGGCAAGCACGAAGGCGAGGCCCTTCTCCGCGGCCAGCAACTCGACCGCCTTGTCTATCGAATTCGGAGCTTCATATCGCATGGGTGTTCCCAGATTGTCATGGATGCCCGGGCCAGCGCCGGATCGCCGCCCGGGCGACCGCACTGGCCGGTTGTTCCTTTTGGAACCCTAAAGCTAGCATGAAAACGAGGGGGCGTGTCACCACCCCTGTCGCACGGTCCCGGTGGCAGGGGGAGGCGCGCCAGGGCGGGGCTCGGCCGCAACCGGGATGTGCGGCGCGAGGCAAATATAGTACTTTTGCAGATAAGGGCCGTGGGCTCGGGGATTGGGACAGGAGGCGACGATGGCGGTGGGGGACCCCGAGACGGCGGTCATTCTCTATGGCACCGAGCAACCGCCCGCGGCGATCCGCCGCTTTGCGCGAGGGCCGCTCAGCTTCGACCTCGAAGCCGGCAAGCTCCGCTATATCCGCCTGCAGGGCATCGAAGCCCTGCGCTGCATCGCCTTCGTCGTCCGCGGGCCGGGCTGGGAATCCCCGGCGCCGCAGATCTCCGATCTCGATGTCGATGAGGCCGATGGCGTTCGCATCCGCTACCGGGCCTTCTACGAGACCGCCGGCGGCCAGCTCGAGGTCAAGGCGGATATTCATGCACCCTCGGGCGGCGGGCTGGTCTTCGAGGCCGAGGCCCGGGCGCTGACCGATTTCACCACCGCGCGCACCAGCTTCTGCATCCTGCATCCCATCGCCGGGGTCGCCGGGGCCCCGCTCACCCTCACCCGCCCCGACGAGACCATGGAGCCGGCGCAGTTTCCCGACGCGATCAGCGCCCATCAGCCCTTCATGAATATTCGCGCCCTCAGCCATGAGGTCGCGCCCGGACTCAAGGCGACGGTGCGGATGGAGGGCGATATCTGGGAGATGGAGGATCAGCGCAATTGGAGCGATGCCTCCTTCAAGACCTATGGCCGGCC
>DATHQQ010000354.1:0-2924 GCA_035482595.1 Verrucomicrobiia bacterium | reverse complement strand
GCTGCCGGGCGCAGCGGCTGCGGCGACCACGCTGACCATAAGCTCGAACTATGGGATCGGCCTCCACACCGTGACGGTCACGGATGTCACGACCGGCACGCCCCTCCAAACCTGCAATTTCCTGCTCAAGCCCACCGCGCCTTGCATCGTTCCGAATGTGACGACGGGCCATACGATCGCCCTCACGGCCATAACCAAATCCGGCTTCGTGATCAGCGCCGGGACGGGGTTGTGCGCCAGCATCGCGCCGTCGCCGCCCTACAAGGTTCAATTCGCAGCGCCTACGGGCACCGCCGCCTGCGGGATCTTCGCCGGCTCTCCGATGACGGTGACGGCCAACGGGCCCGGGGTGACGGGCGTCGTGACCCCCGCCGGCGCCACTTGCACCATCGCCCAGCCAAGCAAGGGCAAGTCCTGCCAGCTGGCGGTCGCGCCGGGCGCCCTCAAGCTGACCATCGGGCTGCAAGCCGGCATCACGGTCACCGGCGGCACCGGCCTCTGCACGGGCGCGACGGCGGCGCCCTTCACGATCACCGTTCCGGCAGCGGGGCCCTATGCTTGCGGCATCAACAGCGCGCCGCCCTCGGCCCTGCCCGCGAACGGCTGGTGGTGGACGAACACCATTCCCAGCCTCCACTACGACACCGGCATCCGCTACGGCCTGCAGATCAATCCGGCCGCCCACGCCCTCTACGGAATCGTGTCCACCTTCCGCACCGACGGTAGCGCGGTCTGGTATGTCCTCAACGCGACGGCGGACGCCCAGAACCAGGCCTACCAAGGCACGGCCACCGAGTTCAGCAATCTTTCCGGCAGCGTCACGGCGGGCGCTCCCCGGCCGCAGACGATCGTCGCCAATGTGAAGCTGACCTTCGCCTCGACCACCCTGGGCTCGCTGAGCTGGACGCCGCGTGCCGGGGGGCCCACGGTGGTCAAACCCATCGAGCGCTTTCCGATCAGCACCACGCTGCAGCCCCCGCCCAACCTGGCGCCGGTTCCTGGCCTCTACAACCCGACCCAGAACCCCGGCGGTCCCGGATACTTCCTGGAGATGCAGGGGCCCACCACGCCCCATGGCTATATCGGCCTGTATACCTATGGGGGGAATGGGCTGGCGACCTGGAGCGTCACGCTGCAGAACAACCAGGTCGCCACCGCCTTTCCCTCCAAGGCCGCCCAGAAGGGCTGGCAGCTCTCCACGCAGTTCTTGACCTATACCGGCGGCGCGCCGATCACCTTGCCGGCCAAGCAGCCCAAGACCGTGCTGGGGCCCACGATCGTCGCCACCATGGGCCCGACAGCCAATACGGTGAAGGTGGGCGGCGGCAATCAGACGCCGCTTTCGATCAATTCAGGCTGGGGGCTCGCAAGCAGCCCCTATTGGCTGCAGATCGTCAACAACTCCAAGACGATCACGAATCCCTATGTCACCTTCCTTTCCACCGCCACCCCCAATTTCAGCTATGTGAACAGGACGACCGGGCAGCTCGCCACCTTCCCGCCCTTCACCTCCGTCCCGCTGATCAACATCGCCAATGGCGCTCTCCTGGCGCCCTCGACCAGCCTGGGCGGCAATCTCTACATTTCGGACAAGCCCTTGCAGGTGGGAAATACCGCCCAGAAGACCTGCAAGGCGATCGGCCCCGCCTCTCATGCCGCGCCCTCGCCGCTGTCGAATTCGGGCGACTGCAATCTCGGTACCCATTGGCAGTTCCTCGAGCTGGGCGGCGATTACGACGCGACCTACATCAACCTCTATTCGATCCCCTTGGCCTTCAATCAGGGCAGCGCCGCCTATGGCAATGCCACGCCGGCCCAACTCTCCAATCTGGAGCTGGCGCTCGGCAATCTGAGCGGCGGCAAGTCGGTCTATCCCGTCGGCTCGCAGGGCAAGCCGAGCTTCATCCGCGCCATCGGTCCGGCGAACGCCAATGGCGCCACGGATCAGCTGCTCGCCCTGTTCCCGAGCTTCAACGCCTATATCACCAGCGCCTTCAATCCGACGACCGGCTTCCCCGTCACGCCCATCAACATCGCCAACAGCTATTCGGCCAACGTCCCGAAGGGCAGCACCACCATCTGCGCCGGCAATGGCGGGGCGGCCTTCAAGACCCAGAGCTATTCCACAAGCAGCATCAAATATCTGGCCAGCACGCTGACCATCACCGGCACCGGATCGGTGGTGGGCCCCTTCACCATCTCCGCCGTGACGCCCCTGCCGAAGCCGCCGGTCGGCTGCGGCGGCTCGACGAATCCGCTGAAGTGCTACAGCACGGCCGTGACCCTCGCCGACTTCTCGGCCGCTCTCTACACCGCCGTGCTCTCCTATTCGGTCTCGGGCACCAAGCCGGCAAATGTCTGCTTGGCCGGCCAGGCGGAAAGCAACGGCGCCAATGACGTGTTCTCCCTGGTGGTGCGCGATCTGCTGGTGAGTCTCGCCAGCGGCTTTGCCAACAGCACGGTCGCCTCGCCGATCGCCGGCAAGACCTATGGCACCATGACCAGCGCCCAATGGTCGTCGAGCGCGGCCAAGCTCTTCGCCGGCGTCCAGCCGGCGAAGCCCTATTACAATCCTTGGGGTGCCGCGGTCTTCAACATCTTCGGCAACAGCCGGATCTACGGCTTCCAGTATTCGGATTACTTCAACCCCCAGACCTCGCCGCTCGGCAATCCGCTAATGCCGGTCCGGCCGAGCATCCCGATCCAGCTGCTCATCCTGAACGGCGGCTAACCCGCGGCATCTTCTTCCGTCATCCCGGCTTTGTATCCCCTCCCCCCTTGCGGGGGGAGGGTTAGGGTGGGGGGTCGGATCCGCGTCCGCGGATCATGATGAGTCTGCGCTTCATCGATTGCATTGTTGAGAATACGGCCACCCCCACCCCGGCCCTCCCCCGTCAAAGCGCGGGCCTGACGGCCCGCAGGGG
>DATHQQ010000353.1:0-2834 GCA_035482595.1 Verrucomicrobiia bacterium | reverse complement strand
GTGCTGGTCATCCGCACGGATCGCTATGGCGACTATTCGACCTATCTGCTGAGCCTCGTTCGCTCGCCGCTCGACTCCACCCCGCCACAGGGCTTCGACCCCCGGCTGTCGGAGGTTAGCTTCTCCTTCAAGGTCGAATGTCCCACCGACTTCGACTGCAAGCCGGTGGCGGACTGTCCCGCCGAGCCTGCCTCGGCGCCGGTCATCGATTACCTCGCCAAGGACTATCCGAGCTTCCGGCGGCTGATCCTGAATCGCATCACCCAGCTGGTGCCCGGCTGGACGGACCACAACCCGGCGGATGTCGGGGTGACCCTGGCAGAGCTTATCGCCTATGTCGGCGATCAGCTCTCCTATCAGCAAGATGCGATCGCGACCGAAGCCTATCTCTCGACGGCGCGGCTGCGCCGGTCGCTGCGCCGTCACGCCCTGCTGGTCGACTATCACCTCCACGACGGCTGCAACGCCCGCAGCTGGATCCAGCTGCAGGCCGGTGCCGATGGCGTGGCGCTGCCGCAGGCCGGCACCCGGTTCTACAGCCGTCTGACGGGCATGGGGCCGCGAATCGCGCCCGGCACGCCGGAGGATCAGGAGGCGCTGCGCCGCGGACCGACGGTCTTCGAGCCGCTCCATGACGCCACGCTGTACCAGTCCCACAATAAGATTTCCTTCTACGCCTGGGGCGACCGGCGGTGCTGCCTGCCGCGAGGCGCAACATCGGCCACCCTGACCCCGCACCTGGCGGCGCTTGCCGTCGGCGATGTCCTGCTGTTCGAGGAGGTGCTGGGGCCGGCCACGGGCGAGCCCGGCGACGCCGATCCCGCCCATCGCCATGTCGTCCGCCTGACCGCGGTGCGGAAGTTCTCCCCCGACGATCCGACCGCCGACCTGACGGACCCCCTCACCGGCACCGCCATCACCGAGATCGCCTGGGCCGCCGAGGATGCCCTGCCCTTCCCGCTCTGCATTTCCGCCGTCACCGATGCCGATCATGGCGAGATCTATCTCGATAATGTGAGCGTCGCGCGGGGCAATATGGTGCTGGCCGATCACGGCCTCACCTCGGCGGCGGACGAGGCGCTGGGTAGCGTGCCGGCGGCAGTGCTCGCTTTTCCGCCGGGCCGCGATGCCGATATCTGCGCCGGGCGCGAGCCCATCCTGCTTCCGGCGCGGTTCTCGCCCCGACTGGTCAATGCGCCCCTCACCTTTGCCGGCACGGTGCTGAAGACCACCCTCGCAGCGGGTGCCAGCACGACCCATCGGCTTTCCTTCGATCCCCAAGCACCCGCGGCCGCTGCCCTGATCTGGCGCATGGAAGATACGTTGCCTGCTATCAAGCTGGTCAGCGACCCGGATACCCTGGCTCAGCCCTGGGAGCCGCACCGCGATCTGCTCAACAGCGAGCCGGATGCGCCGCATTTCGTCGTGGAGGTGGAGCATGACGGCAGCGCCCAGCTCCGCTTCGGCGACGATGTCCACGGCCGGCGGCCGAAATCCACTACGGCTTTCAGCGCGCGCTACCGCATCGGCAATGGGGCGGCAGGCAATCTCGGCGCCGATGCGATCGCCCATGTGGTCAGCAGCGACGGCGACGTGCTGTCGGCGCGCAATCCGCTGCCCGCCCAGGGCGGCGTCGACATGGAAGGCGACGCCGTCGTCCGCCGCCATGCTCCGCAAGCCTTCCGCCGCCAGGAGCGCGCGGTCACCCCGGCGGATTATGCGGAAGTGACCGAGCGTCATGCCGGCGTGCAGCGGGCGGCGGCGACGCTGCGCTGGACCGGGAGCTGGCACACCGTCTTCATCACCGTAGACCGGCTGGACGGGCTTCCCATGGACGACGCCTTCGAGGACGAGCTCACCCGCCATGTGGAGCGCTACCGCATGGCTGGCCATGACACCGAGTTCAACGATCCGATCTATGTCCCTCTGGAGCTCGAGCTGCTGGTCTGCGTGCAATCGAGCTATTTCCGTGCCGATGTGAAGGCCGGTCTGCTTCAGGTGCTGAGCGACCGCGTGCTGCCCGACGGGCGGCGCGGGCTCTTCCATCCCGACAATCTGAGCTTCGGCCAGACCGTTTTCCTGAGCCCGATCTATGCCGCGGCCCGCCAGGTCGCCGGCGTCGGTTCGGTTCAGGCGATCAAGTTCCAGCGCCAGGGCATCGACGACACGACCTTCCTCGCCGACGGGTTCATGAAACTATCCCGGCTGGAGATCCCGCGCCTCGACAATGATCCCAATTTCCCCGAGCACGGCGTGCTGCGCTTCAACCTCTTCGGAGGCAAGTGATGAGCGATACCGACTGCGGCTGCTGCGCCGGCCTGGACGTCGAGACGCCGGCCCGGATCGACAATCCGCCCGGCCAGTCCGCCATTGCCTACCGCGTCGGGGTGCATGGGCAGTTCAAGGAGTCGCTCCTGGCCCGGCTCTCCAGCGCCGAGCTGCCGGCTCTCGCCGGGCTCAGCGCCCGCGACGACGGCGATTTCACCATCGCGCTTTGCGATGCGCTGGCGACCACGCTGGACGTGCTCGCGTTCTATCAGGAGCGCATTGCCAACGAGAATTACCTGCGCACAGCCACGGAGCGCCGCTCCATCCTCGAGCTTGCCCGCCTGATCGGCTATGAGCTGGCGCCCGGCGTGGCGGCATCCACCTTCCTCGCCTTCACCCTCCAGGAGGTGCCGGGAAGCCCGGCGCTGGAGGCCGGCCCCGTCGAGATTCCCGTCGGCGCCAAGGTGCAAAGCGTCCCGGGGCCGGGGGAGCAGCCCCAGACCTTCGAGACCGTGGTCGCGGTCGAGGCGCGCGCCGAATGGAACGCCATTCCGGTGCAGACCACC
>DATHQQ010000352.1:0-3925 GCA_035482595.1 Verrucomicrobiia bacterium | reverse complement strand
CGAGGTCACCGTCTTGCCGTTGTGGAAGGTGACGCCCTTGCGCAGCTTGAAAATCCAGGACTTGGCATCGTCGGAATGTTCGATCGACTCGGCGAGGTCGAGCTGGATGTCGCCTTTGTAGTCCACCTCCGTCAGACTGTTGCCGATCGAGCCCCAGCCGACGGTGCCGGTGAACTGGTCAGGATAGGTGGCGGGATCCAGCGAATCGGTCGTCGCGCCGTGGCCCAGCGCCATCTTGAAGGAGCCACCCTTCTTCGGGGCGGCCTGTACCGCTTTGACGAACATCGTCTCGGCCGCCGCCACGGTGACGCCGGTCGCGAGCGCGAATTGAATGAAATCGCGCCGGCTGACCTTTCCCTTGCCAGCCATACCCTTGAGCTTTTCCAAATCCCACATTCGAAGTCTCCCCGGTTGGATGGCCACTCGTTGATCGAGTTGGCCTGATCTGTGGCCCGGCGCGGCGGATTACCTTCCGCCGGGACGCGAGCTCGTTCCGTTAACAAAGTTGCACGGATGGCGCTGGTGAGCAACATCTGCGAGCGCCGCCTAATATCGTATCGCCGACATTTGTTGCCCCGGGCGCCAGCCGTCCCCGGTCCGGCCTCGCCATGTCATTGCGGTCCTGCCTTCCCCATATAAGAATGGCAGCTCCAGGAAAGTGAAAGATGCCAACCAAACCGCAGTACGAAGTCCCGCTTCCGCGACAGCCGAAGCCCGAGGCCTGCGATTTCGACCTCGACCATGCGCTGCGCTCGATCGTGGCGCTGCAGGCCGTGATCCCCGGCGATGCCTTCACCGCCTCGATCCTGGGTACGGAGCGCGCCGGGAGCGGCGTGGTCATCCGCCCGAACGGCCTGGTCCTCACCATTGGCTATCTGGTCACCGAGGCGGAGAGCCTCTGGCTGACCGATGTCGACGGCAGGGTCACGCCGGGCCATGTCTTGGGCTATGACCAGGAGACGGGCTTCGGCCTGGTCCAGGCGCTGGGCCGGCTCGACCTGCCGGCCCTGGAACTCGGCCGCTCCAGCGCCCTCAAGCTCGGCGAGCCGGTCGTGGTCGCCGGCGGCGGCCGCCGGCAATCCCTCAGCGCCGAGGTGATCGGCAAGGAGGAATTCGCCGGCTATTGGGAATATCTGCTGGAGGAGGCGATCTTCACCGCCCCCGCCCATCCCCATTGGGGCGGCACCGGCCTCATCGGCCGGGACGGCAAGCTCCTGGGGATCGGCTCGCTTCATCTGCGCCAGGTGATCGAGGGCGGCCAGCCGCGCGACATCAATATGACGGTCCCCATCGACCTGCTGCCCCCGCGGCTCGACGATTTGCTGGCCTATGGCAGGGTCAACAAGCCGGCGCGCCCCTGGCTCGGCCTCTATGCGGCGGAGAGCGGGGGCAAGGTGATCGTCGCCGACCTCGCTGGCGACGGCCCCGCCGCCGCGGCCGGGATGCAGCCCGGGGATGTCATCGTCTCGGTGCGGGACGAGAGCGTCGACAGCCTGGCGGATTTCTACCGCAAGGTCTGGGCGAGCGGGCCCGCCGGGGCGGAGATCCTGGTCGAGGCCGTGCGCGACGGCCGTGCGGTCTGGGTGCGCATCGCCTCGGCCGACCGCAACAGCTTCCTCAAGGCGCCGAAGCTGCAGTAGCAAGCACCCCCTCTTCCGGAGTTGCCATGCCCTTCGAGCAGTTCAAGGTCCTGACCTTCGATGTCGTCGGCACGCTGATCGATTTCGAGCGTGGTATCATCGATTACATCCGTGCCTCGTCCGGGAGGACGCCGGCGGAGCTCGACGACGAGGCGATCCTGGGGGCCTATCGGCGCTCCCGCAGCGCGCCGGCCTCCGGCTGGTATCCCGACGATCTGGTCCGGGTCTATCAGGACATGGCCCAAGAGTTCGCCGTGCCCCAGTCCGCGGGCCCGGGGCTCCGGGACTCCATCAAGGATTGGCCCGCCTTTCCCGATTCGGTGGCGGCTTTGAAGCGCCTGCGCAAGCGCTTCCGGCTGGTCGCCATGACCAATGCCCGGCGCTGGGCGCTGGACCAGATGGCGCGCACCCTGGGCGATCCCTTCGACGACGGCGTCACTGTCGACGAGGCCGGTTGCGAGAAGCCCGATCCCGCCTTCTTCGCCTTCACCCGCGGCCGGCTCAGCGTCTTGGGCCATGGGATGGCCGACATCCTGCATGTCGCCCAGAGCCAGTATCACGACATCGGCGTCGCGCGCCGCCTCGGCTACAAGGTCTGCTGGATCGAGCGGCGCCGGGGGCTGAAAGGCTTCGGCGGGACCCAGGACCCGGGCCAGATCACGACCCCCGATTATCATTTCGCGACCCTCGGCGAGCTCGCCGATGCGGTGGAGGCGGGGTAGGCGCAGGCGGCCGAGCATGAAGACCGAAAGACAGACATGAGCGATAAAGCGCCCCCCATCGCCGATCGGCCGAAGGTGGAAGTCGAGGTCGTCGGGGTCTTCGAAGGCAAGGGCCAGGCGATCGCCGGCGTGCCGGTCGCCGAGTGGCTGCTGGGCGAGGGCCGGGAGGCGCCTTCGCCGGCGGCGCTCTTCGACGAGTTCTGCTGGCGCCTGGTGGGGCAGGGCATTCCCCTCTGGCGGGCCACGGTCTCGCTGCCGACCCTGCACCCCCAGGCGCGGGCCTATGGCTATCGCTGGCGGCGCGAGCCAAGCGTGACGGAAGAATTCCGCGTACCCCACGATATCTTCGACAGCACCGACTATCGCGACAGCCCGATCCGCGTGGTGATCGAAGGCGGCGGCAGGATCCGCTACCGGTTGGAGGACGAGGCGTCGATCCGTGCCTTTCCCTTGCTGCAAACCCTGCGCCAGGCTGGCGGCACGGATTATTTCGCCGTCCCCCTCTCCTCCTTCCAGGGTCGCCATCAGGTCTCCACCTGGAGCAGCGACCGGGTCGGCGGCTTCAGCGCCGGTCAGTTCGACGAGATCGCAGGGTTGCTGCCGCTTCTTGCCGCGGTGATCGAGGGCATGGCCATGCGCAGCCTCACCGGCACGCTGCTGGATATCTATCTCGGCCCGACTATCGGCCGGCGCATCCTGCAGGGGGAGGTGCGCCGTGGCCATGGCGAGCGCCTGCGGGCGGTCCTCATGGCCATCGATCTGCGCGGCTTCACCTCGCTCTCCGATCGCTTGCCGCCGGACGAGCTTATTTCGCTGCTGGACGCCTATTTCGACGCCGCCGCAAAGGCGATCGCCCGCTACGGCGGCGAGGTGCTGAAATTCGTCGGGGACGGGGTGCTCGCCATCTTCCCGGCGGCGGAGGGCGAGGAGCGGCAGATGGCGGCGGCGGCGCTGGCAGCAGCGGAGGCGATCCTGGAACACCTGGCGTCGGAGAACGGGAACCGGAGCGCCGCCGGCCAGCCCCTGATCCGGATCGGCATCGGGCTCCATTTGGGCGAGGTCTTCTACGGCAATGTCGGGGCGGCGGACCGGCTCGATTTCACCGCCATCGGCCCCGCGGTCAATCTGGCCTGCCGGCTGGAAGGGCTGACCAAACGCATGGGCCGCCCCTTGATCCTGTCCAAGGATTTCGGGGGCTTCTGCGACCGGAAGCTGCTCTCGCTCGGCTTCCAGCCGGTCAAGGGGCTGGGCGAGCCGGAGGAGGTCTTTGCCCTGGCCGAGGGCCCGGCTTCTTAGCCGACCTTCGCCGCACAGGCGCTGAGCTTCGCCACCAGTTCCTCAATACCGAAGGACAGTCGGCCGCTCATACGGCACTGGCGCCGACATAGATCGAGGCGATCCTCTCGACGGCGGCCTGGTCCTCGGAATCGAACCGACCGACGGCAGGGCTATCCAGATCGAGCACGCCAAGAATTCGGCCATTGCCGATCAGCGGGACGACCAGTTCGGACCGCGAGGCGCATCGCAGGCGATGTGGCCGGCGAAGGCGTGAACATCTTCGAC
>DATHQQ010000351.1:0-8390 GCA_035482595.1 Verrucomicrobiia bacterium | reverse complement strand
ACGGCATGGAACAGACAAAGCCGTTGCTGCGGCCGAGTCTGATCTGTAATTTTCTTTCACTCACGGCCGTGTCGAGTCGGGCGGCACACCGGGTAACGGTGTGGCATGCGCGAAAACAGCTTTAAATCTTCCCCCGATACGGTTGCCAAGGCACCCAATCCCTATGATCTGGTGCCTTACGAGAGCTATCCCTTTCCCCGGAGCCATATCCGCCATCTCCGAGCGATGGCGCGCCTCTTCGCGCTGACGCCCGCGACCCTCGACGGCTGCCGCGTGCTGGAGCTGGGCGGCGCCTCGGGCGGCAATCTCATCCCCATGGCGATCGATCATCCCGGGAGCAGCTTCCTCGGGATCGATCTTTCGGCGCGCCAGATCGAGCTGGGGCGGCAGCAGGTCGCCGAGCTCGGGCTGAAGAACATCGAGCTGCGCACCGTCTCCATCATGGATGTGGATTCGAGCTTCGGGGAGTTCGACTACATCATCGCCCATGGCGTCCTCTCCTGGGTGCCCCCGGCGGTGCAGGAGAAGACCCTGGCGATCTGCCGCGAGCGCCTGGCGCCGCGCGGCATCGCGGTCGTGAGCTACAACACTCTGCCGGGGTGGAGCGCCTGGCACTCCCTGCGCCAGATGATCCTCCACCATTGCCGCCACATCGGCGATCCGCTGCAATCCGCGCGCCAGGCGCGCCGCCTCCTCGATTCGCTGCGCCGGGCCGGGCGCGACGAGACGACGCCCTATTGGCAGATGCTCCGCGACGAGATCGACCGGATGCTGGAGCTCTCCGACTGGTTCCTGCTCCACGACCATCTGGAGGAGGACAATACCGCCTTCTATCTGCACCAGTTCATCGAGCGGGTGCGCGGCGCGGGGCTGCAATATCTGGGCGAGGCGGATCTGACCGCCATGAATCTGGCAGCGCTGCCGGCGGGGACCGCGGGGATGGTGGCGCCAGGGGACGTCACGGCGGATGACAAGGGCGAGGATCTGATCCGCCGGCTGCAATTTCTCGACCTGCATCAGAACCGCCGCTTCCGCATGAGCCTGCTCTGCCAGGAGACAGAGACGCCCGATCATGGCCTGTCGGCGGATCGGCTCTGGGATTTCCACTGGAGCACGGGGCTCAGGCCCCAGGCCCAGATCGAGGATTTCGCCGGGGCAGCCCGGCCGCTGTCCTTCCTAGACCCACTCGGAAATTCCCGCCTGCGTACCACCGACCCCTTGAGCACCGCTGTCTTCGACACGCTCTGCCGGCAAAGCCTGGCGCGCCGGCCTGAGGAGGTGGTGGCCGAGACCATGCGGCGCTTCGCCATCAACGACGGGCCGGGGCTGCGCGCCGCGCTCGCGGGGCCTGCCCTCGATCTGGTGATGAGCAATGCAATCCATCTCCACGGTGGGCCCGAGACCTGGGTCGCGACCCTGTCGGAACGCCCGATGGCAAGCCGACTGGCCCGCTACCAGGCACGCCATTCCGGCTGGCTCACCAATCAGCGCCATGAGCCCGTCGGCGTCGATCCGGCGGCCCGCGAGGTCATCCGCCTCGTCGACGGCCGTCACAGCCGCACCGCCCTCATCGAAAGCGTCAAGGCCCTGGCCGAGCGGGGCAGGCTCAATCTGCAGCAGGAAGGAAGGCCGGTTACCGACCGCGCCGCCATGGCCCGGCTGATCCCCGCTTTGGTCGATCAGGTGCTGGGCTTCATGGCGCGCAATGCGCTGCTGGTGGCGTAGGGTCGGGCTTGTCCCGGCGATGACGGAAGGGGGAAACCCCAGAATATCAGGCGTGACGCCTTGCGCGATGCGGACGCGCGGCCCAGGCCTGGCGCTCGATCACGAGGTCGAGCCAGCGGCCGGTGATCCGGCGGGAGAAATCCGCACCTTCCGCGAAATGCGCCTCGACCGAGCGCACCGCATCGGCGGCGACGAGCTCGGCCATCTCGCCGTAGTGACGCTCCATGGAAGACCAGCAGTCGCGGGGGAAATTGACCGCATCGGCCTTCGTCACCTCGAAGTGGAACTGGAAGCCATAAGTCGTCCGTCCGATCCTGAGGCCCTGATTGGCGCAGACGCCGTTGGACATCAGCCGCACCGCGCCGGCGGGCAGGTCGAAGCTGTCCTCATGCAGCTGCATGATCCTGACTTCCGGCGCCAGCCCCTTCAGTAGCGGATCGCGTCGGCCTGCCGGCGTCATGCGTACCGGCAGATAGCCGATCTCCAGCCCGCCGAAGGGCCAGACGCGCCCGCCGAAGGCGCGGCTCACGAGCTGCGCACCCAGGCAGACGCCAAGAACCGGCTTGGCCTGCTCATGGAAGCGGCGGATGAGATCGAGCATCGGCGGGAAGGCCGGATAGCCGGCATCGTCGCCCGCATGCATCGGCCCGCCGAGGACGATCATGCCGTCGAATTCGGCCGGCGTCTCCGGCAGCGGCGCGCCGTGATGGGGCATGCGGGTGTCGAGGGTGGCACCCCTCGCCAGCAGGGTTTCGCCGACAAGTCCGACCGGCGTCACCGGGCAATGCTGGAGGACAAGGATATTCATCGCGCTCGTCTCGGCTACAACCATCTCGAAGTCCCTCACAGGTTTCGGTCCGAAGACCGGGCAAACCGACAAAGGACGCCTAACGTCGTAGCATAACCACGGGAGGCAAGTTGTGCCTGGGGGCCAGCGGCACGTGCGCGTGCGTCTGCTGCGCAATGTAGGAAAACCCGGCCGCGCTGCAAGTGAATTCCGCGGCCCATCAAAAAATTTCGGGGCGCAGGATTTCCCTGGCGCGATTTTTCAGGGGCGGGCGTGGCGCTGCGGCGAGGCCGGATAGACGCCGAGGATCCGCACCTCGCGGGAGAAGAAACCCAACTCCTCCAGCGCCAGGCGCACCGGCTGCTGCGCCGGATGGCCGTCGATATCGGCATAGAACTGGGCGACGGTGAAGGAGCCGTCGACGATATAGCTCTCGAGCTTGGTGATGTTGACGCCGTTGGTGGCGAAGCCCCCCAACGCCTTGTAGAGCGCCGCCGGCACGCTGCGCACCCGAAAGACGAAGCTGGTGATGACCGGCCCCTGGCCGGGATCGGGATCGAGGGGCTCACGGCTCATCACCACGAAGCGCGTCGTGTTGTTGGCCTGGTCGGCCACATCGGCGCGCAGCGACCGCAAGCCGTAGATCTCGCCGGCCAGCGATGAGGCGATCGCCGCCTCGCTCGGATCCTGGCGTGCCGCGACATCGGCCGCAGCACCGGCGGTATCGGCATGCACGATGGGCTTCAGGCCCAATTCGGCGATGATTCGCCGGCATTGGGGTAAGGCGTGGATGTGGCTGTGCACCGTCTTGAGCCCGGCGATGGTCGCGCCCTTCACCGCCAGCAGATGATGCACCACCGGCTGGAAATGCTCGCCGATGATATGCAGCCCCGAATCGGGCAGCAGATGGTGGATGTCGGCGACGCGGCCGGCGACGGAATTGTCGATGGGGATCATGGCGAGCTGGGCGCGCTTCTCCCGCACGGCGGCGAAGGCCTCCTCGAAGGTCGCGCAAGGCAGGCTCGTCATCGCCGGAAAGGCGGTGCGTCCCGCGAGATCGGAATAGGCGCCAAGCGCGCCCTGGAAGGCGATGGTACGGCTGGGATCGCTCATTGCCTGAGGCTGCGGGGCTGGAGGAGCGCGCGCGCGCGTTCGAGATCGGCCGGAGTATCGACACCGAAGGGAATCATGTCAACGAGGGCCACGTCGATGCGCATCCCCGCCTCCAGCGCGCGCAGTTGCTCCAGCTTCTCGCGCTGCTCCAGCCGACCCGGGGGCAGCTGGACGAAGCGCGCCAGAGCGGCGCGGCGATAGGCATAGATGCCGATGTGGTGATAGAGCGGCCCCTCGCCCGACGGGCAGGGAACCCGCGTGAAATAGAGCGCGCGCGCGACCGGCCGATCGGGCCCCAGCGCTGCGACGGCCTTCACGATGCTGGGGGTGACGCGCTCCGCGGCGTCGCGGATCTCGATCGCCAGCGTGGCGATATCGACGGCAGGTTCGGCCAGCGGCCCCAGCACCGCGCTCAGCGCCGCGGGCTCGACCATGGGCAGATCGCCCTGCAGATTGACGATCACGTCATGCCGGCCGGCGGGATCGAAGCGGCCAACCGCCTCGAAGATTCGATCGGAGCCGGAAGGGTGATCGGGCCGGGTGAGCACGGCCCTGCCGCCCGCGGCCTCGATGGCGCCGACGATCTCCGCCTCGCCCGCCGCCACCAGCACCGGTCCGATCCCCGCTTCCATGGCCCGGCGCCAGACATGGACGATCATCGGCTCGCCATGGATATCGGCCAGGGGCTTGCCGGGCAGGCGCGTCGAGGCCATGCGGGAAGGAATGACGATGAGCGGGTTCACCGGTTGTCCGACGCCTCTTCTGCCCCGAGGGCATGCCCATGCGAGGTTCAGCGCGACATTTTGCCGCGCCGCGGCCGCGATCGCCTCGAGAGGGGGCGGGCGCATCCTGCTTGGGCGGCAGAGATTATCGCCCTGCGGAGCCCAGGAAAACCCGGAAATTCGCCGCTTTCCGGCATTGGACAGCCCCAGCCGGAGCCGCTACATTCCGCCGCCGCGGCAGGGGCCTGCCCCAGGAATTCGCACGGGGTTCTCGCTATGGACACGCTGGAAGTAAACAAGTTCGTCGGCGCCATTCTGGTCGGCGGCCTGGTGGCGATGGTCACCGGCTCCATCGCCCATTTGCTGGTGGCTCCGAAGCACCATGAGGGCGGCGAGATGGCGGCGATCTCCAGCGGCGCCGCCCCCGAGCCCTCGGCGGCCCCCGCCCCCGCGACGGTCGAGCCCGTCAGCCCGCTCCTCGCCAAGGCCGATCCGCACAAGGGTCAGCAGATCGCGATGAAGTGCCAGGCCTGCCACGACTTCACCAAGGGCGGCCCGAACAAGATCGGCCCCAATCTCTGGGGCATCGTCGGCTCCAAGCCGGCGGAGGTGCCGGGCTACAGCTTCTCCGACGCCATGAAGGCGCGCGAGGACAAGCCTTGGACCTATGAGGCCCTGAACGATTTCCTGGCCGGGCCGCGGAGCTTCGTGCCGGGCACCAAGATGACCTTCGCCGGCCTGCCCAAGGTCGAGGACCGGGCCGACGTCATCGCCTATCTGCGTACCCTCGCCGACAGCCCGCTGCCGCTGCCGAGCGCGGCCGATATCGCCGCCGCCCAGTCTGCCGCTGCAGCGCCTGCCGCGGCGGCGACAACGGCTCCCGCGGCGACGACCACGGCTCCGGCGGCGACGGCCACGGCCGCAGCGCAGCCCTCGACTGCCGCGGCGCCCGCGGCCGGTACCGCGTCGGCAGCTCAGCCTGCCGCCCCCGCGGCAGGCACGACGGCCGCCGCTGCGCCGGCTGCCCCCGCCGGCGTCGCTCCCATCGCCGAGCGGCTGAAGGCCGCCGATCTCTCCAAGGGCGAGGCCATCTCGAAGAAATGCATCGTCTGCCACAGCTTCGCCAAGGGCGCGCCCAACAAGGTCGGGCCCAATCTCTGGGGCATCGTCGGCTCCAAGCCGGCGGAGGTGCCGGGCTACACATTCTCCGACGCCATGAAGGCGCGGGAGGACAAGCCCTGGACCTATGAGGCCCTGGACAGCTTCCTGACCTCGCCCAGGACCTTCGTGCCGGGAACCAAGATGACCTTCCCCGGCCTGGCCAAGCCGCAGGACCGGGCCGACATCATCGCCTGGCTGCGCCAGCAGGCGGACGCACCCGTCCCGCTGCCCTAGGGGCGCGGCGATGGCAGACTGTCCGGCGGAGTTCATCTCGCTCGCCGAGCGGCTGGCCGATGCCACCGGCCGGATCGTGCGCCATCACTTCCGCAGCCCGCTCGAGATCATCACCAAGGCCGATGACAGCCCCGTCACCATTGCCGACCGCGAGGCGGAGAAGGAACTCCGCCGCATGGTGGCGCTGGCCTATCCTCAGCATGGGCTGATCGGCGAAGAATTCCCGGCCGAGCGCCGCGACGCCGATTACGTCTGGGTCTTCGATCCCATCGACGGCACCAAATCCTTCATCACCGGCCGGCCCCTCTTCGGCACGCTGATCGCCCTCCTCCATCGCGGCCGGCCCATCCTCGGCATCATCGACCACCCGGCCTTGGGCGAGCGCTGGATCGGCGCCGCCGGCCGGCCCTCGAGCTTCAACGGCGCCCCCGCGCGGGTGCGGCCCTGCGCCGCGCTCGCCAAGGCGGTGCTGGCGGCGAGCTCGCCGCATATGTTCGGCACCGAGCGCGCCACCGCCGCCTTCGAGCGCGTCCGCGCTAAGGCGGGGCTCACCATGTACGGTGCCGATTGCTATGCCTATGGCCTGCTCGCCTCGGGCTTCCACGACCTCGTGGTGGAGGCCAACAACGGCATCCATGATTTCCTCGCTTTGGTGCCCGTCATCGAGGGGGCGGGCGGAGTCATCACCGATTGGGAAGGCCGGGCCCTGGGCCTCGATTCCGGCGACAAGGTCCTGGCCGCCGGCGATCCGCGGATGCATGCGCAGGCGCTGAAGCTGCTGGCCGCACATTAGGCGAACTGATCGCCATCATTCACTATCGTCATCCCGGCGAAAGCCGGGATCCAGGGGCGTGCGGCAGGCTTCCGATCATGTGGCCCCTGGATTCCGGCTTTCGCCGGAATGACGAAAGGAGAGTCGGGCTTGACCTTGCCCTAATGCCGCACGCTGGGCAGCACGAGGCGCTCGATCCAGTTGCGCACCTCGGCCAGGCGCACATCCTCGTTCATGACGTCGTCGTCGATGCCGAGCAGCCAGGCGATGTCCTTGCGGCTCGGGTCCTGATGCAGCACCTCGAGCTGGTCGACATATGTCTCCGCCGCCTCGCGGTCGCGGAAGAAGCCGAGGTTCACCAGCTTCTCGATTCGGCACCAGGTGAGCCGAGCGAGCTCATGCAGATTGTATTCGGGGTGATATTGCAGCCCCCAGAACTGCCCGCCCTTATGGCTGACGGCGACGGCCTGGACATGGGTGAAGGCGTTGGAGGCGAGCAGCACCCCGCCCGCCGGCAGATGGGTGATCTCGTCGACATGGCTGATGAAGCCGTCGAAGACGGATGTCTTGCCGAAATAGAGCGGGTGGCCGCGGCCCTCCGGGGTCAGCGAGATCTTGCGCCCGATGCCCATCTCGCGGCCGCGCGGATTGGCGCGCACGATACCGCCGGCCGCGACCACCGCCATCTGCGCCGCCCAGCAGCTGCCGAAGCTCGGCACCTTCGATTCATAGGCGGCACGGGCGAGCTCGATCTGGGGGCCGACCCGGGGATCGTCGTCATAGATGGTGAGGCTGCAGCCGGTCCAGGCGATGCCGTCATATTGCTCCAGCGCCGCCCCCCTGGGCAGGCTGGCGCCGGGATCGGCCGGATGCACCACCTCGCAAATCGCGCCGGGCAGGCAATTCTGCAGCATGCGGACATAGAGGTCGCCGGCCGCCGAGGCACCGCCGGCGGCGAGCTCGGCCCGCCCCGCCTTGTGATAGCCGTCGATGACCAGGAATCGCGCGCTCATCGCTTCGTCTCCTTCAAACCGGTTCCCTCAGTCTATCGCCTGGGCCCGTCGCGGCAAAGCCGGGCGGTGCCGTCGCCTGAATCGATTCCATGCGGTCGACCCGGCGCAGCGACGGGAAGAGCGCCGACCAGAGCATGGCCACGCCCAAAGTGAGGCTGCCGCCGAGCACCACCGCCGCCACCGGCCCCAGCAAGGCGGCCCCGCTGCCGGCCACGAAGGCGCCGAGCTCGTTGGAGGCGCCGATGAAGACCGATTCCACGGCGACGACCCGGCCCCTGAGCGCGTCGGGCGTGGCCAAAGGGACGATCGAGCCGCGGACATAGACGCTGACATTGTCGGCCATGCCCAGGACCATCAAGGCGAGATAGGACAGGACATAGTCCCGCGACAGGCCGAAGGCGATGACCGCCAGGCCGAAGATGCCGACGGCGAAGAAGAGGCGCCGCCCGACATGGCGCTTCAGCGGCCATTGGGTGAGGACGATCGAGGTCGCGACCGCGCCCAGCCCGGGGGCGCTGCGCAGCAGCCCCAGCCCCTCCGTGCCGGTATGGAGAATGTCCTTGGCATAGACCGGCAGCAGCGCGACGGCGCCGGAGAACAGCACGGCGAAGAGGTCGAGCGAGATGGCGCCCAGCAGCAGCTTGTGGCGGAAGATGAGCATGATGCCCGCCAGCAGGGAGACGAGATTCGGCCGCTCCATCGTGGCTCTGGGCGGCTGCGGGCTGATGCCGCTGATGGCCACCGCCGAGGCCAGCAGCGCCAGGGCCGTGGCGCTGTAGACGACCGCCGGACCCAGGACATAGAGCAGGCCGCCCAGCGCGGGGCCGCCGATGGTGGCCACCTGCCAGGCGAAGCTCGACCAG
>DATHQQ010000350.1:0-3257 GCA_035482595.1 Verrucomicrobiia bacterium | reverse complement strand
CAGCGCACGGGCTCGCGCTCGATCACCTCGTAGCGCCGGAAATCCTCCAGCGCGAGGATTCCGCCATTGGCCTGGCTGGCCGCGACGATGGCCTCGGCGATCGGCCCGCGATAGAAGGCATCGGGCCCATCCCGGGCGACGAGTTTCAGGGTCTCCGCCAGCTCCGGCTGGACCAGCCGGTCGCCGGCCGCGAAGGGCTGGCCCTGCTTCAGAAAAATGGAAGCGACATTGGCTTGGCCCGCGAAGGCCTTGGTGCCGGTCGCCAGGATATCGATATCCGGCCCGGTGAGGGCGTAGCCCTGTTCGGCCAATGCGATGGCCGGCGCCATGACCTGGGCTCGGGTCATGCTGCCATAGCGCTTCAGGGCCGTATCCAGCCCCAGCACCGTGCCCGGCACGCCTACGGCCTTATAGCCCTCGGTGCTGGCGTCGGGCATGGGGTTGCCGGCGGCATCGAGATACATGTCGCGCGTAGCAGCCAGCGGCGCGGTCTCGCGGAAATCGATCACCACATCCTTACCGCCCGCCAGATGGATCAGCATGAAGCCGCCGCCACCCAGATTGCCGCAGCAGGGATGGACGACGGCAAGGGCATAGCCGACAGCCACGGCGGCATCCACCGCATTGCCGCCTTGCTTCAATATGTCGAGGCCGACGGCCGAGGCGAGGCTCTGGGCGGTGACCACCATGCCATGGGTGGCTTCGACCGGCGGCAAGGAGGCGGCCGGCAGGCGCGCGGGGCCGGCCGCCGCGAGCAGAAGCCCGAGAGCGATCAGTCGGAAGGAGCGGCCTGACGGCAACAGCATCGGCATGTCGCAAGCATCCGGTTCGATGGGATGCGAAGCTTCGAGCCGATCGCGGGCGGCGTCAAGCCGAGCGATCAGATTGACTGGCCGGCCGCGCCGTTGCTGTCGTGCCGCTCTGAGATCTGATTGGTGGTCGTCGCCAGCAATTTGTACTTCACGTTCGCCAGGCTGATGTCGCGGAAATAATTCACCAGATCGCCCCAGGGATCGGTGAGGCGGCCGATGCCGGAGATGAAGGCGACCACGCCGCCGATCTCCAGCTGCGAATTCAGCACCAGATATCCGCCATAGAGCAAGGCGGCGATGACCTGCAGATGAGTCCCGTAGTTCATCAGGAAGTTCATGACGTATTTCAGCTTGAACACCCCCATGTTCAGGGTGAAGAGCCGATCGATCCGCGAATCGTCCTCCTGACGGCTGTCGCCGGCTGCGGATTGCGAGGTCGAAGGGTCCGTCAGGCTGGCGCTGAGATCGCGGAGGATGGTGATGGCCGCGCTGGTGCGCCGGTTGATCGCACCCTGCATCAGCGGCACGAAGGCGAATTGCGGGACGAAGATCGCCGCCGCAATCAGGGTCATCCAGGGATCGATATGGACCATATAGGCAAGCACCGTCACCAATATGCCGCCCTGGAGCAGCGGCTCCGACAACGCCTCGGCGACGAAGAGGCCGATCGGCTCGGCCTCCGCGATGATCATGGAGATCTCGATGCCCCGCTCCTCAGCCACGGGGTTCGGGTCGACGCTCGCTTCCAGCGCCCGCACGCGCTTGCGCAGGTCGCGCGTGACATGCTGGGCCACCCAGCCGCGATAGACATTGAGGATCATCTTGAGGACGCCGTGACCGAGGGCGACGCCGGCATAGATCGCGCAGAGCGTGATGATCAGCTGGAACTCGCGATGCTTGACGGCATCATTGACGATCCGGCGCTGCAGCTCCAGGGGCACGACCTCGAGGAGAAATACCGCGACAGTGAGTGCCAGCAGGAAGATCTGGTGCAGAGCGGTCGAGTGCAGGATATAGCGCAGCAGCTTGGCGGGAAGCATGGCGGGAGCCGGGGAAGCGGTGTTCTGCTCCTGGCGCAACGCTTTGGCATGGGGATTCGATCCCAAGTCCTAGGTCTCCAGCAGGATGTCCTGCTCGGCGATGGCGATCTCGTCGCAATTCGCCCCCTCGCCGCCGCGGTCGACGATCAGGAAATCGCTGACGCGCTCCAGGGCGAGCAGGGGATGATGCCAGGTGCCGGGACGGTAGTTGATGCCCTGGCGGCCATTGCTGCGGAAGGCGCGGAGCCGGTTGAGCTCCAGCCTCTCGCCGGCCGGCGCCACGACGATGAGGAAGGGCGTGGCCGAGAGCGGGATGAAGGCCTGGCTCGACAGCGGATGGCGCTCCATCAGGCGAAGGCGCAGCGGCAGGGTCACGGGCTCGGCACGGCAGAGGCTGATCTGCGGGCGCCCGCCGGCGGCCGTAACATCGACCGAGGCCAGATCGTCGAAGCGCTGGGCGCTGCCGGCATTGATCGGGTGGTGCGCCCGACCCTCGCTCTCGATGACATCGCCGAAGGGCGCGAAATCCTCCCGGGTCAGGGGGGTGACCGCCAGCCGCTGCCCGCTCATGCCGATCTCACGATGCATGGCCCCAGAGCCGAAGGCGGCTGACGCCGCCGTCCGGGATGATGTTGAGGCGGACATGGGTGACGGGTCCGATATCGGCGATCTCGGACTCGAAGTCGTGCAGCCGGTCCATCTGCAGCTTCTGCTCGGGCAGCAGGCTCGGCCAGAACATCGCCTGGGTCACCAGGGAATCCTCGGTGCCGCCCTCGACATCCGCCGCCTGGATCGAGCAGCGGTCGGGGTAGTTGCCCTTGAAATGCGCGGTGTCCACCTCGATGCGCCGGATCCGGCCGCGATGGCCCAGCGCAAGTATGGCCCAGTCATGGCCGGGCTCGCGGCGCCGGCGCGTTTCCCACCCATCGCCCATGTTGACGCCGCGACCCGGCGCCAGAAGGTTCTGGGGCGAGCCGTAATGCTGGTTGTTGCAGGCAATGGCGCGCCCGCCGTTTTCCAGCGCCGCCAGATCGACAAGCTTGCCCTTGTCGGGGGCTGTCCAATCGCAATGCACCTGGCCATAGACGCGCAGCCGCGCCACCCCGCCGTCGGGATAGATATGGAGGCGGACATGGGTCCAGACCCGATCATCCGTCACGGCGCGGAAGTGATGGGCATTGCCGGTGAGATTGGTGGCGGCGAGGACTTCGGTCCATCGGGTCGTCGAATCGGGATCGCTGTCGCTGCGGCAGGCCTCCAGCGAGGCGGCCGGAGGATAATTGCCGGTGAAATGGCTGGTATCGATATCGACACCCTTGATCACGCCCGGTCGACCCAGGCGGACGGTGCAATGGTCGTGGCCGGGCCCCCGCCGGCGCCGGCTCTCCCAGCCATCCATCCATTT
>DATHQQ010000349.1:0-3538 GCA_035482595.1 Verrucomicrobiia bacterium | reverse complement strand
ATCTGGCTCGGCTGGCAGGCCGAGCTCGACCGCCCGGACCAGGTGAGGCCGGCGCGTCCGCCGGCGCCCTGTCCCACCGTCGCCGTGCGCCCGCAGCGCCTCTCGGTGACGGAGGTCGAGACCTGGATCCGCGATCCCTATGCGATCTATGCGCGCCGCGTGCTGGGGCTGGACCCGCTCGATCCCCTCGATGCCGATCCCAACGCTGCCGACCGCGGCAATTTCATCCACGAGGCGCTGGAGAAATTCGTCAAAGCATTCCCCGACGCTATGCCCGCCGATGCGGAGATGCGGCTGCTGGATCTCGGCCGGCGCGCCTTCGGCGAAGCTCTCGACCGGCCGTCCGTGCGTGCCTTCTGGTGGCCCCGCTTCGAGCGCATCGTGCGCTGGTTCGTCGCCATGGAGATCGAGCGCCGGCCGCATCTGGCGGCGAGCATCGCCGAGGCCACGGGCGAGCTGGTCATCGCGCTGCCGCGCTGCCGCCCCTTCACTTTGCGGGCCAAGGCCGACCGCATCGACCGTCTTTCCGCCGGCGGGCTTTCGATCATAGATTACAAGACCGGCGGCATTCCCAGCATGCCGCAGGTGACCGCCGGCTACGCCCCGCAGCTCCCTCTGGAGGCGGCCATGGCTGAGGCGGGCGCCTTCGAGGGCGTCGACAAGGCGGCGACGGCGGAGCTCGCCTATTGGCGGCTGCGCGGCGGGCGTGACATCGCCGCCATCGCCACCGTGCCGGCCGATCCCATGACCCTGGCGGCTGCGGCGCTGGAGCGGCTGCATCGGCTGATCGCGGCCTATGAGGAACCTGGCATGCCCTATCTGCCGGTGCCCGATCCGGATTTCCTGCCCGCCTTCGGACGCTACGACCATCTCTCCCGGCGCGGCGAATGGTCGGCGGGGGCCCTCAAGCCGTGAGCGTGCTGACGCCCGAGGCTGTGCTGCGCCGCGCCGTGGAATTCCAGCGCAAGGCGGCCGCACCGGGCGACAGCGTCTGGGTCGCGGCCTCCGCCGGCACGGGCAAGACCACCGTGCTGACGGATCGGTTCTTGCGCCTACTGCTGGCGGGATGCCAGGCAGAGCATCTGCTCTGCCTCACTTTTACCAAGGCCGCAGCGGCCGAGATGGCAAACCGCATCGCCGAGCGCCTCGCCCTCTGGGCAACGATGGAGGAGCCGGCGCTGGCGAAGGTGCTGGCGAGTCTGCTCGACCGGCCGGCGAGCGACGAGGAGCGCGAGGTGGCGCGCTCCCTTTTCGCCCGCGTACTCGACACGCCAGGCGGACTTCGCATCATGACCATCCATGCCTTCTGCCAGTCGCTGCTGCGCCGCTTTCCCCTGGAGGCCGCAATCGCGCCGCATTTCGAGCTGCTGGACGATCGCGGCAGCGAGGAGTTGATGGCCGCGGCCCGGGACGAGATGCTGCAGGCCGCCGGCGCGACGGAGGGCTCCAACCTCGCCCGCGCGCTCGCCATCGCCAGCGGCAAAGTGAACGAGCAGGATTTCGCCGAGCTTCTTGGCGGCCTCATCCGCGCCCGCGGCCGGATTCTCGCCTTGATCGAGCGCGAGCAGGGCCTTGAGACGCTGGTCAAGACGCTGCGCGCGCGCCTCGGCCTCGCGCCGGCGGATGATGCCGCGGGCATCGCCGCCGCCGGCGTCGCCAACGAGGCCTGCGATCTCGCCGCGCTGAAGCGCGCGGCGCAAGCCCTGGCGCAGGGCAGCGGGAAGACCGATGGGCCGCGGGCGGCGGCGATCGCCGCTTGGCTCGCTGCGGGCCCGATGGAGCGCTTCGAGCGCCTCGATGCCTATACCACCGTCTTCCTGACCGAGGAGGGCAAGCTGCGCGTGCGCCTGGCGACCAAGGAGGCGGCCGCGGCCCTGCCCGGGCTCATCGACATCCTGGAAGCGGAAGGGCGCCGCCTCATCCTGCTGCTGGCGCGGATGCGCGCCGCGCGGCTGGCGGAATCGACGGAAGCGATCCTGACCCTCGGCGCGGATATGATCGAGCGCTACGCGCGGCTCAAGGAGAACCACGCCGCTCTCGATTACGAGGATCTGGTGCTGGCGGCGCGCCACCTGCTGGAGACGCCGGGCATCGCACCCTGGGTTCTGTTCAAGCTCGACGGCGGCATCGACCACATCCTGGTGGACGAGGCCCAGGACACCAACCCCGCCCAATGGAAGATCATCGAGCTGCTGGCAGAGGAATTCTTCGTCGGCGAGGGCGCCCAATATGGGCGTCCCTCGGCGGGACCGCGCACGGTCTTCGCCGTGGGCGATGTGAAGCAGTCGATCTTCTCCTTCCAGGGCGCCGATCCCGAGGCCTTCGTCGCCATGCGCCGGCATTTCGACCGGCGCCTGGCGAGCCTGGGCAGCCTGCTGGAGGAGGTGCCGCTCACCATCTCCTTCCGCTCGACCGAGGCGGTGCTGGCCGCGGTCGATGCGATCTTCGCCCAGGCCCCCGCCCAGGCCGGGGTCAGCCTCGACGGCCGGCCCATCGCCCATCAGGCCGCGAGGCTAGGCCAGGCGGGCCATGTCGAGCTTTGGCCCTTGGCCGAGCCGCAGCCCCGCGAGCCCGAGCCGGACTGGCGCCCGCCGCGGGAGCGCCGCGCAGGCGACTCCCCGCGCGAGCGGCTGGCGAAGCTCATCGCACGCCGGATCAAGGCGATGCTGGAGGGCGGCGAAATCCTGGAGAGTCGCGGCCGTCCGATCCGGCCGGGAGACTTCCTGATCCTGCTGCGCCATCGCGACGAGCTGGTGGATGCGCTGGTGCGCGAGCTGAAAGGCCTCCAGGTGCCGGTCGCCGGCATCGACCGCATGCGCCTGACCGAGCAGCTCGCGGTCCGGGATCTGATCGCCTTCGGCCAGTTCCTGCTGCTGCCCGAGGATGATTTCAATCTGGCGGTGCTGCTGAAGAGCCCGCTCCTCGGCTGGAGCGAGGAGGATCTCTTCGCCCTCGCCCATGACCGCCGGGGTTCGCTCTGGGAGGCGCTGCGCGGCCGCGAGGAATTTGCCGAGAGCCATGCGCTGCTGGCGGAGTTCCTCGGCAAGGTCGACTACCTCCCGCCCTATGAGCTCTACGCCGATCTCCTCGGGCGCCAGAGCGGCAGGCTGAAGCTGCTGCGCCGGCTGGGGCCCGAAGCCGGCGATCCCATCGCCGAGTTCATGGCCCTGGCCCTGGCCTATGAGCGCGAGCATCTGCCCTCGCTCCAGGGCTTTCTCCACTGGCTGACCCGCGACGAGGTGGAGATCAAGCGGGAGAGCGAGCCCGCCGGGCCGGGGCTGGTGCGGATCATGACGGTCCATGGCGCCAAGGGGCTGCAGGCGCCCATCGTGTTCCTGCCGGATACCCTCTATCGCCCGACCCAGGCCGCGCGATTGCTCTGGGTGCCGCCCGGCGAGAGCGAGCTGCTGCTCTGGTCGCCCCGGGTCGATGACGATGAATCGCTCGCCGCCGCGGCGCGGACCATCCTCAAGGGCAAGATCGCCGAGGAGGAGCGGCGCCTGCTCTATGTCGCCCTCACCCGGGCCGAGGACCGGCT
>DATHQQ010000348.1:0-2972 GCA_035482595.1 Verrucomicrobiia bacterium | reverse complement strand
CATCGCCGCGGAGAGATCGTCCAGCTCCCGCAAGGGCGAGGACACGCGACTGATTCGGTCGAGACGGAAGCCCTCGATATGGCGCAGCTCGCGGGCGATCCGGAGCAGCGGCCGGCCCAGCAGCCAGTCGGCCAGCAGGATGGCCGCCAGGATCATCGCCACGGTGAAGCCGGCGAGGAGCCAGAGCAGGCGCTGGGTGTTTCGGTCGATATTGGCGAGGAAATCCTTCTCCGGGATCACGGTCACGATCTTCCAGTCGAGGAAGTCCAACGGGGAGAAGGTGACGAAATAGACGTCGCCATCGGCGGCGCGATAGGGCGGGAGCGGCAGGGGCGTCAAGGATTTGTTCGCCGAGAGCTGTGTCTGGTTGGCTGCCAGCGCGTCGCGCGCGACAGCCAGCAGCGGACTTTCCTTCGGATCGAGGGTGTCGAGGCGGCGCATCTTGCCCGACTCCTCCGCCGCGCGCTGGGCGGGATCCGGGGAGGCTATGATATTGTCGGCCCCGTCGATGATGGCGACGGTGCCTGTCTCGCCGACATGAAGCCCGGCCAGGAATCGCGACAGCCGGCCGAGCTCGATGGTGACGTCGATCACCCCGATGAAGCGGCCGTAGAGGATGAGCTTGCCCGAGATGTTGATGCCGGGCTGTTGCCGGCCCGGAAACCCCGTCGTCTGGGTCCAAACCGTGTTGTCCAGGTGAATCGCCTCGCGATACCACTTCTGATTCTGGACAGAATAGGTCGTCGGTTCATAACTGCGGTCAATGAAGCGCGGCTCTCCCGGCTCCGGGAGATAGCGATCGGTGCGCTGCTTGGCCTGGTGGAGCATCGGATTCCACACCACCTCCACCATCTGGACCAGATCCTCGCTCACCTTCTGGGCCCCGAAGAACTCCCCGGTCGGCCAGCCGAAGGCGATCCAGGAGAGCTCGGGCTGGGCTTGCAGCAGCGCCAGGAAGATGAACTCGCGCTTGCCTTCGTCCAGCGGGGTGATCGCGCCCTGGACGAAGATGGAGCGAACCGCATCCTGGGTCGCCGCCGCGTTGCGCTGGATATCGCTCAGCTTGCCGCCGATGGAATCGGCGATCTGGCCGTTGAGCTGGCGCGCCACCTCGACGACGTTGTCCCGCGCGATCCGTGACCAGGAGAGATGGATGAGAAGGGCCGTGCTGAGCACGCTCAACATGACGAAGAGGGTCAGCGCCGTGCGAAGCGCCACCCGCCGGCGCGGGCCGGGAGCGGCCGCCGCCCTCTCGGTCTCTCGATGGCCGGCGCCCGCGGCACGGCCGAGGGCAGGCTCAGCTATCGGAGCCGGTGATGAGTCGGGCGCCACGGCGGAAGCTGACATAGGCCCAGAGCCACTCCGTGAGGACGGCGAGCCGGTTGCGGGAGCCGACCAGGAAGAACACATGGATCATGCCCCAGAGCAGCCAGGCGAGATAGCCGTTCATCCGGATCCAGCCGAAATCGGCGACCGCCGATGCCCGGCCGATGGTCGCCAGCGTGCCGAAATTGCGATAGCGGAAGGCTTGTCCGGCCCCGATACCGGCCCCGGGGCCCTTCGCCCGGCGGCGCAGCACGGCGGCGACGAAGGCACCTTGCTGCTTGGCGGCCGGCGCCACGCCCGGCACGGGCTTGCCATCCTTCCCCGTGACAAGGGCGGTATCGCCGATGACGAAGATCTCGGGATGGTCCGGCAAGGTCAGGTCCGGATTGACCTTGACCCGTCCGGCGCGATCCTTCTCGGCGCCCAGCCATTTGGCGGCCGGGGAAGCCGCCACCCCGGCCGCCCAGATCACGCATTCGGATTCGATGCCCTCGAGCCCGTCGATGACGACGCCCCTGGCGCTGCAATCGGTGACCCGGGCGCCAAGGCGCACCTCGACACCGAGCTTCTCCAGGGCGCGCTTGGCAGGGGCGGAGAGCGCGGCGGGAAATGCGGCGAGGAGGCGCTCCCCCGCCTCGATCAGCACGATCCGGGCCTCGCGGGGGTCGATGTTGCGGAAATCCCGGGGCAATGCCGTCTTTGCCAGCTCGGCGATGGCGCCGGCGAGCTCCACACCGGTCGGACCGCCGCCCACCACGACGAAAGTGAGCTGGCGCTGGCGCAGCATATCGGCGGCGGCGTTCTCCGCCTTCTCGAAGGCCATCAGGATCTGGCGTCGCAGGGCCGTCGCATCATCGATGCGCTTCAGGCCCGGGGCATAGGGCTCCCATTCGTCATGGCCGAAATAGGCGTGGCGCGCGCCGGTCGCCACCACCAGCCAGTCATAGCCGATGCGCCCTTCATCGGTCTCGACCTGGCGGTTCGCCCGGTCGATCCCGGTCACCCGCGCCAGGCGCACGGTGGCATTCTCCTGGCTCCGGAGGATGCTGCGGATGGGGGCGGCGATCTGGGCCGGAGAGAGCCCGGCCGTCGCCACCTGATAGAGCAGCGGCTGGAACAGGTGATAATTATGCCGGTCGATGATCGTCACATCCAGTTCGGCGCCGGCCAGATGCTGCGCCGCCGTCAGCCCCGCAAACCCGCCGCCCAGGATCACGACCCGGGGACGCCGGCCGAGCTCCGGAGCCACGGGACCGGGAGCCGGCGACGCGACCGGCAGGTCAGGCGCAAAGCTGGGGGCGGGTGTCGGCGCATTCATGATCAGCGGCCCTTGTTTCCGAACAGCCAGCCCTTGAGCAGATGATCGAGAGAGACCGGCCCCGGCCCGCGCGTAAGAAGAAACACCAGCATGGCGGCCCAGGTCAGATGCTCGACCCAGTTCTCCGGATAGACGAAGGTCTGGATGACGAAGACCATGCCCAGCAGCGGCAGGGTCGCCAGCCGCGTCAGCAGCCCGAGGAAGATCAGCACGGAGCAGCCGAGCTCGCAGCTCGCCGCCAGCGTCGCAGCGACCTCGGGGCTCAGCACCGGCACGCGGTATTCATTGGCGAAGAGCAGGATCGTCGTATCCCAGCTCAGGATCTTCG
>DATHQQ010000347.1:0-4394 GCA_035482595.1 Verrucomicrobiia bacterium | reverse complement strand
GGCCGTCGAGATCGAGCTCCCCCTCTCGATCGAGCTGCCCGGGGATCTTGCCCCCGGCATGGCGGTGGGCCTGCGGCTCACCAGCTACAAGCTCTTCGCAGACTGACCGGGGTCGACCCCCGCGCCGTCTCAACCGGCTTTGGGCGCAGGCCCTCGGCTCGACAGGGCCTTGCGGCAAGCGGCCGCACAGGCAAAGCAAACTTCGGCGCAGATCCGGCAATGCGCATGCATCTCGGCATGGCTCTTGCACTCCTCACCGCAGCGCTGGCAGATATCGGTGCAAGCCTCGAGGATGAGCCGGATATCGGACTTGCCCCCTGCGGCGGCGCGCGAGACGACGCCGGCTGTTGCCGTGCATATGTCGGCGCAATCCAGGTCGAGACGAATGCAGCGGCGAAGCTCCGCCACCATCGCCTCGCCAAGGCAGGCATCGGCGCAGATGATGCAGGTCTCGGCGCAATCGCGACAGGCCTCGATGCAGGCGATGAGCGCCGCATCGGGGCTTCCATGCATCTGCGGGTGGGTCTTGATCATGGCCTGGGTATGCATTTTTCCTCCGCCTCTAATGCGCAGCAGGGCGATCTGCATCCGTCCGGCAGGCTAAGAGTTCGCCGACAAGGGCGGCGCGAGGCCGGCCCTCGTCGGCGAGCAGAATACAGCTGCCCCTAGCCCTGCTTCTGATGCGGCGTACCGATAAATGGAAATTGCTTGAGAATATCGGTATGCGGCTTGAGGCCGTCGGGCGGAATGTCGCCCTTCGACAGGAAGTGGAGCCGGTGGTCGATCACATCGTCGGTGAAGACGCGTCCATTGGGATATTTGGCGGGCTTCGTCGGATCGAAGTTCAGCATGTCGGGGAGGATGCGGTCCTTGTCGATCGCGGCGATCGCCTCGTCGCGGGTGTAATTGCCCGTATGTCCCATCAGATGGACGAACATGTCCAGCCAGCGCTTGCGATCATTGACCGGCTCGCTGGCGTTGTATTCCTCTTTGGTGTCGTCGGTGTTGAAGAAGCTGCTAACGCTCGGATGACCCGCGCGATCGACATGGAGGAGCTTGCCGTCGCGCCGCAGGCTGCAGCGCCCCCAGATATGGATCTCGGGCTTGGGGGCGAGCTCGCTGGTCGGCAGCTCGATCACCGTCGAGAACACATTGGCTTGCGTATTGGAATCCACTCCGGTCCAGGGCGACTTGCCGCCCAGGTGAGGGGCGGTGAAGTTTCTGCCACCCCGGGTGTCGAACAGATTTTTGATTCCGTCATAGTCGAAAAAGAAAGCATCGCTGCGGCTGCCGGCAAAGAAGGTGTAGTTGCCGGATTTCATGATGTTGGGCTTGGGGCCGAAGGAGACCTCGCCGTCGCTGATGATCTTCGTGCCGACGGCTTCGGGCGAGCGGGATTAAGCGCCCTTCGCCACGAAGACATTGACAGTCTGCTTGCCGTTTTGCGGCTTCGAGAAGACATAGCTGAACGCGATATCCGTCAGGCAATCACCGTCATTGTCGATGTTGAGACGGTAGATGGCATCGGGATGAAGCGCGTCGGCTTGCGGATTGGCATTGAGGATGATCACGGTCCTCGAAGGATCGACAGGCGACTGGAAGGCGTAGAGATCGCAGAGGTCGAGCCTCTGGTCGCCGAGCGGCGGTCCGAGACTCAGTCCGGTAAAATGGTTAGACATTTCGGCTCTCCTCTTGGGGGGTAGAAAAGACGAATTGCTGCTCGATCGGGTGGTAACAAACCGTTAACCCGAGACCCTGTGCACGTCGGCAAGCATCAGCGTTTGACAAGGCTAAGCTGTGGTGACTTGCGGTTCAAGCCTTGCGGCATTCACACGGAAATTTGAAAGGGAGATCCGGCCTAGCCGGCGATCGTCGCTGCCCCGTGGTCGAGAACCACCTTCCCACGCTCCTTCACGCTGGCGCGAAAGGAGACGCTTGGGCCGTCGCGCCAGATCTCGGTGACGATCGTCTCGCCGGGAAAGACGGGGGCGGTGAAGCGGCCCTGCAGGCTTCGCAGGCGCTCAGGCCTGTAGTCGCAGACGGCACGCAGCAGCGCATGGCCCGCGATGCCGAAGGTGCAGAGGCCGTGCAGGATCGGGCGGGGAAAGCCGACCTTGGCGGCTGCGGCCGGATCGGCATGGAGCGGATTACGGTCGCCGGACAGCCGGTAGATCAGCGCCGCCTGGGGCAGCGTCGCCAGTTCGCAGCTTTCGTCCGCGGGCCGGTCAGGAATGGGATGAGGGGCAGGGACGGGGCCTGTGGGTCCGCCGAAGCCGCCGTCGCCACGCAGAAAGCTGGTCGAGCTGAGGCGGCAGAGAAGCTCACCACTTGCCTTGTCGCGGACTTCCCGCTCGGTGAAGATCAGCGCGCCTCGCTCGGGTCCCTTGTCGATGACGTCGCGCACCCGCGTCATGCCCAGCACGGTGCCCGCCGGCGGCAAGGGCTTCAGGATCTCGATGCTCTGCTCGCCATGGACGAGACGGCGCCAATCGGCGCCGCTGCGGGGATCCTGAAGCCAGAATCCGGGATAGCCCAGGATGACGCCCATGCTCGGCAGCGCCTGCAAATCCTGCTCATAGACGAAGCGGAGCTGGCGCGGATTGCTCGGCTCCGTGCCGAGCCCGACGCCCAGCGCATAGAGGATTGTGTCGCGCTCGTCATAGCGCTGCTCGACCTCTTCGAAGGGCCAGGCGAGGAGCCTGTCGCGGTCGATGGGCATGGCGGCTTGGGAGCCCTAAGCGGCGCCGTAGCCCACCATGCCCTTGACCTCGAGGAATTCCGCCAGGCCGAACTCGGCATATTCGCGGCCGTTGCCCGATTGCTTGTAGCCGCCGAAAGGCGCGCCGGAATCCCAGGCGGGATAGTTGATCTGCACGACACCGGCCCGCATCTGCCCCGCGACTTGCCGGGCCCGCTCGAGATTGCCGGACTGGACATAGGCCGCCAGCCCATAGGGCGTATCGTTGGCGAGCCGGATGACCTGCTCCTCGCTCTCATAGGGCATGATGGAGACCACGGGCCCGAAGATTTCCTCCCGCGCGATGCGCATCTCCGGCTTCACATTGGCAAAGACCGTCGGGCGCACGTAATAGCCCCGGTTCAGCCCATCGGGCCGGCCCAGCCCACCGGTGACCAGATCCGCGCCCTCCTTGATGCCGGCCTCGATCAGACCCTGGACCTTGTCGAACTGGGCCTGGCTCACGACCGGACCGATGGTGCTGCCTTCGTCGGCCGGCGAGCCGACGCGGATCGGTGCCGCCGTGGCCTTGGCGATGGCGACGGCCTCGTCATGGCGATCCAGCGGCACGAACATGCGGGTCGGGGCGTTGCAGGACTGCCCGGTGTTGCGCATGCAGCCCATGACGCCGCGGCTGACGGCATTGTTGAAATCGGCATCGGGCAGAATGATGTTGGCCGACTTGCCGCCCAGCTCCTGATGCACCCGCTTGACCGTATCGGCCGCCGCCTTGGCGACCAGGATGCCCGCCCGGGTCGAACCGGTGAAGGAGACCATGTCCACATCCGGATGGCTGGCGATGGCCTGGCCCACGACCGGCCCGTGACCCTGGACCAGGTTGAAGACGCCCTTGGGCACGCCCGCCGCATGCATGATCTCGGCGAAGATGATGGCATTGAGGGGCGCGATCTCGCTGGGCTTCAGCACCATGGTGCAGCCCGCCGCGATCGCGGGGCCGACCTTGCAGGCGATCTGGTTCAGCGGCCAGTTCCAGGGCGTGATCATGCCGCAGACGCCGATGGGCTCCCGCCGCACCAGGGTCGTGCCCTTGCGCGTGTCGAACTCGAAATTCTCCAGCACCTCGATCATCTTCTTGAGATGTGCCATGCCGATGGGCGCCTGGGATTCGCGCGCGAACTTCACCGGCGCCCCCATCTCGCGCGAGAGGGTGGCGGCGAGTTCCTCGACGCGCGGCTGATAGGCCTCCACGATCCGGCGCAGAAGCGCCAGCCGCTCCTCCCGCGAGGTCCGGGCGAAGGCGGGGAAGGCGGCCTTGGCCGCCGCCACGGCACGATCCACATCGCGCTTTCCGCCGATGGCGATCTGGGTGATGGGATCCTCGGTGGAGGGATCGATGACATCGATCCGCTCGCCGTCCAGGGGATCGACCCAGGCGCCGTCGATGTAGAACTGCAGCTCATGTGCCATGACTCAATCCTCCAAGGGGTGGTTATATTCAAGTGGATATATCGGCTAGGAGATTACGGTCGTCGAGCGCGGCGGGCAATTCCAAAGAGAGAAGTCACGCATCCAGCCGCCCGATGATCGAGATCGAAGACACGTTCATATGCGGGAATCCGCCGAGGTTGTGGGTCAAGCCCAGGACCGGCGCTGCCTGGCGCTGGCGCTCGCCGGCGCGGCCCTGCATCTGGAGATA
>DATHQQ010000346.1:0-11983 GCA_035482595.1 Verrucomicrobiia bacterium | reverse complement strand
CCCTTGGAGTTCCGCCTGAAGAACGCGGCCAAGGAGGGCACGAAATCCTCCTACGGCCCGACCTACGGTCCCATCGGGCTGATCCCGACTTTGCAGGCCGTGAAGAACCATCCGCATTACAAGGCGAAGCTCGGGCCCAATCAGGGCCGCGGCATCGCCGCGGGATTCTGGTTCAATTTCGGTGGCCAGACTTGCGTCTCGCTCAACATCAACATCGACGGCACGGTGGCGCTGGCCCTGGGCACGCCGGATATCGGGGGCTCCCGCGCCTCCATGTCGCAGATGGCGGCGGAAGAGCTGGGAATCCCCTACGACAAGGTCCGGGCGATCATCGCCGATACCAGTTCACTGGGCTTCAACGACATCACCGAAGGCAGCCGCGCCACCTTCTCGAGCGGGCTCGCCACGATCCAGGCCGCGCGCGATGCCATCGGCAAGCTCTGCAGCCGGGCCGCCCAGATCTGGGGCATTCCGGCGGAAGCCGTCGTCTGGGAAAAGGGCCATGCCAAGCCCTCCGGTGCCAATGCCGGCAATTTCGAGCCCTTGTCCCTGGCCGACATCGCCAAGACCGCCGCCAATACCGGCGGGCCGATCGCCGGCCATTTCGAGGTGAATGCCGAAGGCGCGGGGGTGAGCTTCTCCACCCATATCGCCGATGCGGAAGTCGATCCCGAGACCGGCCGGACTCAGATCACGCGCTACACCGTGGTGCAGGATGCGGGCAAGGCCATCCATCCGAGCTATGTGGAAGGGCAGTATCAGGGCGGTGCGGCCCAGGGCATCGGCTGGGCGCTCAACGAGGAATATATCTACGGGGCGGACGGCAAGCTGCAGAATGCGGGCTTCCTCGACTACCGCATTCCCGTCGCCTCGGATCTGCCGATGATCGACACGGTCATCCTGGAGATCCCCAACCCGGGCCATCCCTACGGGCTGCGCGGGGTGGGCGAGACTTCCATCGTGCCGCCGCTGGCGGCGGTGGCCAATGCGGTCTCGGCGGCGGCCGGCGTCAGGATGCTGGAGGTGCCGATGTCGCCGCCCAGGATTCTGAAGGCGATCGGCGATCAGAGGGCCGAAAAGAAGAAGGGCAAGGCGAGCGGCAAAAGCTGATGGTCGATGTCGTCCTCTGGGGATCGCTTAAATCCGCGGCGGGCGGCAAGACCAAGGTCGAGGTCGAGGCGGCCAATATCCGCCAGCTGCTGACGCGGCTGGGGGAGGCTTATCCGGCGCTGAAGCCGCAGCTGGAGCGCGGCGTCTCGGTCTCGATCGACGGACGGATCTATCGGGATGCCTGGTTCCAGCCCATACCGCCGCGGGGCGAGGTCTATATCCTCCCCCGCTTGGCGGGCGGGTAGGAGTGGGCAATGAGGGAACCAGATCGAACTTGGCGGGTTTCTAAAGGTGCCGAGGAAGTGTGCCCGGCCCCGGGAATCCAGCCGTGACGATGGATATGCAGGGGTGCGGGCGTCATCGGCGCTTGTTCGCCTAGTCCCGTGGACCGTCCTCAATGCCTTTGGCGTATCAGAAATTTCCCACCGGGGTGTTCCGTCGCACATGCGGCCGTCGTGGCCCTGGCGCTTGGTCTCTGTGCCTGCTCGCCGGCGCGCCGGATCAGCACTCCCGCCACCGCCAGCTTCCCGCAACCGCCGGCCGCCCCCAAGCAGCTGCCGCTCGCGGAGGCGCCGATCTTCACTCAGACGGGCCCCGCCTCCTGGTACCGCCCGAAGCATCAGAAGCGCACCGCCAGCGGCGAAGCTTTCGACGCCAAGCTCTTGACGGCCGCCCATCGCACCCTTCCCTTCGGCACCATCATCCGCGTCACCTGCCCGAAGACCGGCCGAATGGTCGTCGTTCGCGTCAACGACCGGGGTCCCTTCTCCCATGGCCGGATACTCGATCTGTCGGCCTTGGCGGCGGAGCAGCTCGGCATGATACAGGATGGCGAAGCGACGGTGCTGATCGAAGAATTCGCCTCGGACCAGAGCTAGAGCCTTCCTCGGTCGGGTCGAACCAGCCTTGTTTTTCATCGCCGTTCCCGCGACAGCGGGAATCCAGGGCCACGCTTTCGGAATCTTGCCGGTCGCCCTGGATTCCCGCATTTGCGGGGATGACGGAAGAGAGTTAGCCAACTTTCATCACGCCACAGGGATATTGAGATGCCCAGCACGACCGCGAACCGCTCCCCGAAATCCGGCTCCGCCGACAAATCCGTCGTGAAGCAGCAGCTGGTCCAGCGCCTGCCCTATCTCCGGCGCTATGCCCGTGCACTGACTGGCTCGCAGCAGATCGGCGACAACTATGTCCGCGGCTCTCTCGAAACCCTGGTCCAGGAGCCGGAGCTGCTGAACCAGGCCAGCGATGTCGGGGTCGCCTTGTTCAAGCTCTTCCACCGCTTCGCCCATGCCGTGGAGACTTCGACGGACGAGCTGGCAAAGCTGGGCGATCCCATCGAGCGGCGGGTCGGCGAGCGGGTCGTGGCCTTGGCCCCGCGTGACCGCCAGGCGCTGCTCCTGATCCATCAGGAGGGATTCACCCAGGCCCAGGCGGCCGAGATCTTCGACGTCGACGTGTCCGAAATCGAGCAGCGGCTGGAACGGGCCTGGTCGGATCTGAAGCGCCAGCCCTCGACGAAGATCCTGATCATCGAGGACGAGCCGGTCATCGCCCTCGACGTCGCCCAGACCGTAACCAGCCTCGGCCATCAGGTCGTGGGCATGGCGGCCCGGGCGTCGGAGGCCGTGCGCCTCGCCAAGAAGACTCCGCCCGGCCTGGTCCTGGCGGACATCCAGCTCGAGGACGGCAGCTCGGGCATCGCCGCGGTTCAGGAGATCCTGAAATCGATCGACGTGCCGGTGATCTTCGTCACCGCCTTCCCCGAGCGTTTGCTGACGGGCGAGATGCTGGAGCCGGCCTTCGTGGTGACGAAGCCCTTCGACGCCACGACGCTCAAGGTCGCGATCTCCCAGGCCCTCTTCTGCGCCCAGCCCCCGGCCGCCGCGGAGGCGTGAGCCGGGGGTAACCCCGCGTCGCTCAACGTCATGGCCGGCTAGCCCGGTCAGGCCGAGAGGCGCCCAGGCCCCCAGGGCGCCCTGGACAAAGGGGCCGTTCAGCGCCGCTCGGGCTCGATCATGCGCAATTCCACCTTGCGTTCGCCGCACTTGGAGCAGCGCAGATGTCGGCGCAGCGCCGCCAGCGAACGATCGTAGCCGAGGCGCTTGGCGAGGCCGAGCGGCGACAGGCTCGCCCGGTGCCGGCAGTGGCGGCAGGTGGCCCAGATGTGCAGGCCATCCATCAGGATGTCGCCCAGCACCCGCCGGTCGGGGCCCGGCCCATCCACCCTTCCCGGCTGATAGCCGCCGCGGTCCGGCAATTTGGCTCTCATGATCAGTAGATGTTCGTGGTTTGTTCTCATCCAAGGTAGCGGCTCCGCATCAGGAGTCAATCGGCCCCGGCGAGGTAGCCCTGATCAGGCGGCAGCCTTGCCGAGGAGCCGTTTGGCGATGGGCGCCAGGGGCCGGGCGCCGGCGTCATAGTCCTGCCAGGCCTTGCTGCGGGCCATGAGACCGGGGACCGTCCGCAGATTGTAGGCCCTGGGGTCCAAGCCCGCCTTCACCTGCGGCCAGGTCAACGGCATGGAAACCGTGGCGCCTTCGCGGGCGCGGGGCGAGAGTGGGCCCACGGCGGTCGAGGTCCGGTCGTTGCGCAGGTAGTCGAGGAAGATCCGCCCGCCGCGCTTGTCCTTGGCCATGTTGAGCAGATAGCGGTCGGGGCTGTCGGCTGCCATCTGGCGGCAGACCTCCCGGGCGAAAGCCTTCGCCTGGGGCCAATCGAGATCGCCTTTCCTGCCGCGGGCCAGCGGCACGGTGACGTGCAGACCTTTGCCCCCGGTCGTCTTGCAGAAGCCGACGAGCCCCAGCTTGTCCAGCCGCTCGCGCAATTCGCGGGCCCCGTCGACCACGGCAGCGAATTTCACATCCGGGGCGGGATCGAGGTCGAAGACCAGCCGGCCCGGCAGTTCCGGCTCCCCGGGCCAGCAATTCCACGGGTGAAGCTCGAGGGCACCGACCTGGGCCAGGGCAGCCAGACCTTCGACCCGGTCGACCTGCAGATAGGGCTTGGGTTCGCCGGCGACCTTCACGCCTTCGAGCAGATTCGACATGCCGGCCATGGCGTGGCGCTGGAAGAACTGCTGGCCCGCAATGCCGTCGGGGCAGCGCAGGATGGAGCAGGGCCGGCCCTTGAGATGGGGCATCATCCAGCTGCCCACGGCCTCGTAGTAGCGCGCGAGCTCCAGCTTCGTGACGGGTCCGCCCCCATCCGCCTCGGGCCAGAGCGCCTTGTCGGGATGGGAGATGGTGACGCCCATGACGACGGCCTTGCCGCTGCCGGAGGATCGGGGCGCCGGAACCGCCCGCTTGTCCAAGGCGGCCGGTTTCTCCGATGTTGCCGGCTTGCCGGCCGGCTTCGGCTTGGCGGCGACGGCTCTGGCGGCCCGGGCGGGCATCTCCGCCTTGACCTCGCGGGCCGGCTTATCCGCGCGCAATCCTTTGAAGGCTGCCTGGCGCACCATTCCTGCTCCTGTCCATCCCGCGAACTCGATCTCGGCCACCAGCGCGGGCTTCACCCAATGCACCGTGGATTCCGAGCGCGGCGCCCCCGGCCCGGTGAAGGGATTCTGCTTGGCAGCGAGGGATTTCAGGCGCGTGAGAAGGGCCCGAGCCGTGTCCTGGCCGAATCCCGTTCCCACCCGCCCGAGATGCACCAGATGCGGGCCGCGATGGACCCCCACGAGCAAGGAGCGCAGATGGGTCTCATCGCCCGACCAGCCGCCGATGACCACCTCGTGACCCGCGCGGCATTTGGCCTTGGTCCAGCTGTCGCTGCGGCCCGAGCGGTAGGGGGCGTCGAGCTGCTTCGAGACGATTCCTTCCAGGGACATGCGGCGGGCTGATTCGAGCACGGCGTCGCCACCCGTCTCCACATGCTCGACGAAGCGGATGAGGTTCCGCTCGGCCTTGCCGAGCTTCTTCAGCAACCTCTGCAGCCGCGCCTTGCGCTCGCCGAGCGCAAGTTCGCGCAAATCCTCTCGCCCCTCGAACAGCAGGTCGAAGGCGAAGTAGATCAGATCCTGGGTCTTCTCCTCGGCCAGCGCCGCCTGGAGAGCGGCGAAATCGGGCGCGCCTTTGTCGTCCAGGGCAGCGACCTCGCCGTCGATGATGGCATCGGGAAGCGTCCCTGCGGCCTTGGCGACGCCAGCGAATCTATGCGTCCAGTCCAGCCCGGCCCGGGTCTTCAGCCTGACCTCGCCGTTCTCGATGCGCATCTGAATGCGATAGCCGTCGAACTTCACCTCATGCACCCACCCGGCGCCGTTCGGGGGCCGATCGATGACGCGGCAGAGCTGGGGCGCAATAAAATCGGGCATGGCGGCGACTCGCGCGACCCTGCCGGGGCTGCTCTTGGCCGGGTTGGGCTGGACAAGTTTGGCGGCGCGCTTGGATTTGGCCGGCGGGGCCAGCTCTGCCGAGGCCTCCGCGATCTCCTCGCGCAGGCTCTTGCGGCGCTTCTCCGGCGGCGCGTCCTCACGGTTGGAATGCCAGACCGCATCCGCCCGTGCCGGCTTGCGGCTTGCCAGCATGAAGGGCTTCGGCGAGGCACCCTTTCCCGCGGCGATCTGCTCCATGCTGCGCCCCGAGGCGACGGAGCGGTCGGCCCCCAGCACGCCCTCGCCGGAGCCCGGGCGGGCAACTTCGTCCTTATGCTTGATCAGCAGCCAGTTGGTCCGCTTGCCGCCGAATCGGTCGCCCTTCATGCGGACCAGCACCCAGCTCCCCTGGAGCTTCTCGCCCTCGAGAGAGAATTTCAGATCACCGGCCGCGAGGGTTTCCTGCGGCGGCCGGCTGCCCTCGGGGATCCAATAGCCGCGGTCCCAGATCATCACTGTGCCGCCGCCATATTGGCCTTTGGGGATGGTGCCCTCGAAATCGCCGTATTCCAGCGGGTGATCCTCGACCTCCACCGCCAGCCGCCTCTCCTGCGGATCCAAAGAGGGGCCGCGGGTCACGGCCCAGGATTTGAACACCCCGTCGAGCTCGAGGCGGAAATCATAATGCAGGCGCGTGGCGGCATGCTTCTGGATCACGAAGCGCAAGCGGTTCGCCGGGCGCACGCTCTTCTCGCCGCGCGCTTGGCTGCCGCTCGGTTCCTTGGTCTTGGCGAAATCGCGCTTGGCGCGATAGGTGGCAAGCTTCTTTATCGCCATGAAGAATGCGCTTTCGTCAGTCGGGCAGCGGCACGACCGCCCGGCCGCCGAGAACGGCCTTCAGCTCGCTATAGAGCCCCCGCATCTCGTCGGCATGGCGCACTGCCCGCACCGAGCGTCTCACCTCGGCAGACCCGCCGGCAAGGCTCCGTATGTCGCCGCTGACCAGATCGTAGAGAGCACCATCGGCGCTGGCGGCGCCGTAGCCCATGCCGCTGGCGGCGGCGGCGGATCCCAGCTCGGCTTCGATTCGCCCGGCGCGTCGCGCCTCTCGCCAGAGATGGAGGAGCCGGGGCGCCTCGTCCAACCGGGCCTCCAGATGGGCGAGTTCTTCGACGGCTTGCTGCTCGCACGGCTCGGCGCTTGCGCAGAGGCGAAGGTGGCGGCCGCGCGTCAGCGCGCCCCGCAAAATGATGGTCCGCAGGCATTGATAAGCGAAGCTGTCGGCCATCTCGCCGGGAAGGTCTTCGAGCAAGCCGCAGACATGGCGGAGCAGGAAGGCGGCCCGGATCACCTCCGCGGGGGAGGCGCCCAGGGGGATCATCGCCGCCTCGCCGCCGGCCGCGAGGCCGGCTTTGCCCGTGCCTTCGCCTTGGGCTTGCCGCCGGTGCGGTTAGCCGGCTTGCGGAAGGCCACGACCTTGGGCGCATCCTCATCATCGTCGCGGGCAGCCATGCGCCTCTTGCCGCCCTTGGCGCTCAGGCTCTTGCGCAGCGCATCCATAAGATTGACGACATTGGTCGGCTTCTCCGGCTCCTCTGTCTCATGGACCGGCTTGGCGCCGCGGGCGCGGCGCTTGAGGAGGACGACCAGCGCTTCCTCATAGGGGTCCTTGAATGTCGCTGGTTCGAACTTGCCTTCCTTTTGCCCGATGATTCCGGTCGCGATCTCGACCATCTTCGGATCGACCTTGATCTTGGCGAGATCCTTGAAGGGTGCCTGGCTCTCCACCTCGCGGGCATCGCGCATGCGGAACAGGATCAGTCCGTTGTCGCGGGGTTGGAGGATGACGACATGCTCGCGGTAGGAGAGGACGAGGCGGCCCTCGGCCGCCTTCTGCTCCTTCTTCATCGCCTCGCGGATCACCGCATAGGCTTCCAGCGCCATCTTGCCGTCGGGCATGACGTAATAGGCGCCGTCGATATAGAGGGGGTCGATCTCGTCGAAATCCACGAAGCGCTCGATCTCGATGGTCTTGGTCGACTTCAGCCGGATCGCCGCCAGATCCTCGTCCGTGACGGTGACATATTTCCCGTCGGCGATCTCATAGCCCCGGACCAGATCCTTGCGCTCGACCTCACCCAGATCGGGGTCGAAGGGCTTCATCTGGATGCGGTTGCGCGTCTTGGGATGGATGAAATGGAAGGACACCGTCTCGGAGCGGTTCGTGGCGCTGATGAGCTGGATCGGACAGGTGACCAGGGAGAGCTTCAGGAAGCCGGACCAGGAAGGACGCTTCGCCATGAGCCACCCCACTTATTTCCTTCATTGTACCACGGCTTCAATGCGGCAAGACCGGGGCGGGTTCCGGAGAGTTGCCGCCTGGCAGGCTCAGGGAACCTGGAGCCGCTGCAAGTGTTTAGCCACGAAGCGCGTGTGTAAAAGCCGGAGTCGAGTCGAAATTTCTTTAGGGGAGTGAAACCATGCGTAAAGCTTCATTTGCCGTCGTCATCACCGGCCTGATGGGCCTCACCTTGGCCGGCTGCGGCCAGAGCCCGGGCTGCCGGGCCCTGACAGGGGCCACGATCGGTGCCGCCGGTGGTGCCATTCTCGGTGCCCTGGGCGGCTCCCCGGCCCTCGGCGCGGCCGCGGGCGGTGCTGCGGGTGCCGCGGTGGGCGGCCTGACCACCCCCGAGCAGATCAACGCCGGCAAGGCGCCCTGCGACTAAGCGCCCCAGGGGACTAAGCCACCCGGGCGACTGATCACACCCTGGCGCAGGTCGATCAGGAACCGGACATCGCGACCGCCGCACCCGTGGCGTCGAGGTCCGGCTCTTCGAACCTCCGCTGCGAGCTTGGCCGCAGCGACAGCGTGGCCAGGGCGGAGACGACGCCCGCCAGGGCGACGTATAGACCCGGGGCGAGGGGATAGTTCGTCTTCTCGATGAGCCAGGTCGCGACAATGGGGGCCGTGCCGCCCACCACGCCGAGGGTGATGTTATAGGCGGTCGAGACGGCCGAGCAGCGCACCGCGCGGGGGAAAAGCTCGCAGATGGCGATCGGGTTCACGGCATTGTAGCTGCCGATAAGCAGAACGAATCCCAGCTGGCCCAGGAATACATTCATGAAATCGCCGGTCTGCATCAGTGCCATCAGCGGCCAGGCGAAGATCGCCATGCCGATGGCGGCGGCGGCCATCACCGGCTTGCGCCCGAGCTTGTCCGAGAGCCAGGCGGCGCCCAGGATGACGCCCAGCATGATCGCCATATTGAGCGAGTTGACCAGGAGGGCGCTGCCGATCTTCATCTGGGCGTAGAGCTTCAGCCAGGTCGTCACATAGACGAAGATGAGATAGAAGCCGACCGCATTGGCGATGCAGATGCCGACGACCTGAAGCATCTCGAGCGGATGCTCGCGCAGCGCCTGGCCAAGCGGGAAGCCCTTGCCCGGGGGTGCCTTGTCGAAGCTCACATGGCGGCGGATGAAGAAGCCGACCACGCCCACCACCGCCCCGAACAGGAAGGGCAGGCGCCAGGCCCAGCCGACGACATCGGCCATCGGCATGGCGTTGATGATCGCGGTCCCCATGGTCGAGCCCAGGAGGATTCCGGCCACCGCGCCGAAGGGCGCCCAGGCGCTGGCCAAGCCGCGCCTGCCCGGCGGCGCGCGTTCGGCCAGGAAGACCACCGAGCCGGTATATTCCCCGCCCACCGCGAGGCCCTGGAGGATCCGACAGAGCAGCATCAGCACCGAGGCCCCGATGCCGACCTGGTGATAGGTGGGGAGCAGGCCGATGGCGAAGGTGGGGACCGCCATGGCCACCACGGACCAGAGCAGCGAATGGGCCCGCCCGACGCGATCGCCGATATAGCCGAAGACGACGGCACCCAGGGGGCGCATGAAGAAGCCGACGGCGAAGGCCCCGAAGGCCGCCATCAGGGAGAGCGAGGGATCGTCCGCCGGAAAATAGAGCTGGCCGATGGTGCGGGCGAAATAGCCGTAGACGGCGAAGTCGTACCACTCCATCACATTGCCGGCGATTCCGGCCGCGATGACCCGGCGATGCGCCCGTCGCGCGCCCTCGCTCGCCATGAGATGCGCCATCGTCCTTCCCCCTGTTGGTCCCCATGGGGAGGATAGGGGGAAACGGAATTCGCCGCAAATCGGCGACGCGAGGGCCGGCGGGCAATCTTCAGCGACGGGAGAGACCGCAATAAGCCCGGCGGGTTATAGTGACGGCGCGGGGAAGAACGAAAGGTGATGGCGATGCGTGGTCGGATTTTTCTTCTGCTGGCTCTGGTGATGCTCGCGGCCGTGATCTCGCCGGCGGGCCTTCGGGCCGATGATCCCGTCGCCGTCTCCTGCGACGGCTTCGTCATCGGCTATCAGGGACCGGCCAAGCAGCGCGGCTGCGTGATCGTCAAGGTGGAGGAGGGCACGCAGACCTACACCTCCTCCCAGCTCACGGTGATCGATCACGCCTTCTTCATCCTGATGTACTACATCGAGAGCGGCTTCAAGACCTACATGCCCCTGCACACGCTGCAGGAGATGACGGAGGACAGCAAAGTCTTCGGCGCCACCGGCGATTGGCTGGAGCAACGCAGCATCCTGGGATTCGACGTCGCGGTCTTCAACGGCGCCCTCAAGGGACGCGCGATCCCCTCGCTCTGCGCCATCTTCTCCCGCTACAGCGGCGATCCCGGCAATCAGGTCGACTACACCATGGGGCCGGGCTTCAAGAACCATCTGGTGGGATATTACTGCGCCGTCACGGCCAGCCTGACGCCCGAGCAGCAGGGCGAAGGCTTCTATTCGGTCGTCCAGAGCGTGATCGGCCAGCTTGTCGTGCCGCCGGCGAATCAATGACAGTCTTGCAAAAGCTGCAGATCGACACGATTTGAGGGCTGGTCCAGAACACCGCGGGAACACCTCCCCATTCCGGCGCAGCAAAGAGAAGCCTGGCTTCCCCATCGCTCAGATGCGCTCATATCGATCAAGCGACGATTGCCGTCTGTCGGCTGCGCCACCCTGGTGCCTCCGATGAGGGCGACCGGGATTCTCGACAATGTCCTGCGCTGGGGCGCCGAGCAGGCGGAAGGGGCCGTCGACGAAGTTCTCGACTGGGTCAATGAGCGCACCCTGCGGCTCGCCGTAACCGGCCTCAGCGGCGCCGGCAAGACCATCTTCACCACCGCCCTGGTCCATAATCTGATCCGCTTTCCCGGCCGGCCGCAGATCCTTCCCGCCATCGCCGATTTCGACAATATCGTCTCGGTGATCGAGCGGCCGCAGCCGAATCCCGAGCTCGCCACTTTTCCCTATCTGGCCAATCTGGAGGCCCTGACCGCCGATCCGCCGCGCTGGCCGCCTTCCACCGACCAGCTCTCCGAGATTCGTCTCGAGCTGCATCATCGCCCGGCTTCCTGGTTGCGCCAGCAGATCAACCGCCAGGCGGTGCTGAACGTCGACATCACCGACTATCCCGGTGAATGGCTGCTCGACCTGCCGCTCCTCGACCTCACCTATGAGGCCTGGTCGGCGAAGATGCTGCGGCTGACGGAGCGCGAGCCGCGCCGGCGCTTGGCCGATCAGTGGCTGGCCGCCGTGGCCAGCGCCAAGCCCACGGGGCCGGCGGATGAAACGGAGATACGCCGGCTCTCCGAGATCTATCGCCGCTATCTCGAGGCCTCGGCCGAGCCCTCCCTCGGTCTCACCTTGATTCAGCCCGGCCGCTTCCTCAAGCCCGGTCATTGGGATCTCCAATCCCCGGCCCTCAATTTCTGTCCGCTGCCGGCGCCGGCGGGAAGTGCTGCCGGCCGGCGCTCCCTCTATGCCGCTATGGCCGGCCGCTACGAGATCTACCGCGACCGGGTGGTGGGCGAGTTCTACGAGAAGCATTTCAAGGATTTCGATCGCCAGATCGTGCTGGTCGATCTTCTGCGCAGCCTGAAGGCGGGACCGGATGCCTTCGATGAGGCGCGCGAAACCATGGCCACGATCCTCGCTAGCTTCGAGCATGGCCAGAGCAGCCTGCTGGCCCGGCTCGGGCTGCCCTGGGCCCGCCACAGGATCGACCGGGTGCTCTTTGCGGCCAGCAAGGCCGATCACGTCTCGCGCAGCCAGCAGGGCAATCTCGAATCCTTGCTCCAGGACCTGCTCGACCGGGCCGGGCGCGAGATCAAGGCGAAGACCATCGATACCAAGGTGCTGGCGCTCGCGGCGATGCGCTGCACCGCCGACCGGGTCGCCGAGGCGGACGGCCACCGCCTCAGCGTCGTGGTGGGCGTGCCGGTTGGCGGCAGCCATGAGCGCGTGCTCTGGACCGGCGAGGTGCCGGACCGCATGCCCGCGCGCGGCGACTGGCACGAGGATGACTACCGCTTCATCGATTTTCTGCCCAAGCGCGTGGCGCCGGGCGCCCCGCAAGGCTTCGAGCATATCCGCCTCGACGAGGCCATCCGCTATCTCATCGGGGACCGGCTGGCATGAGCGACAAGCCGCGGCTGCGTCCCTATGAGGCCGAGGCCGATGACGTGCGGCTCTCGTTTCTGCCGGGTG
>DATHQQ010000345.1:0-13056 GCA_035482595.1 Verrucomicrobiia bacterium | reverse complement strand
TGCCATAGCTCTTGTCCGATCTTCAGTGTGTACCGGCGCGCGGGAGTGCGCGACGGGTCGGCCTTCGGGGTGATTTCGGGAGGCAGGTCCGGCGCTCGATCGAGAGCGAGGAGAGCAAGCCGAACCACAACGAGGCAGCGGCGAAGGTTAGTCGCCCTCCGCCGGTCGAGCAAGAGGGTCGTCGAAGGGCAATTTTGGCCGCGTGATCACAAATCACTCGGGCAGGGAGGGGGATCCGGTGCCGAACGCCCTTGCGCCGGGCGGGCGAAAGGGCGAATCCTTGCCGCCGTCATTGAGGGGGAGGGCTTCCATGGCCGATCAAGCGCGTGCCCGCCAGGCGGGGGAGCATATGTGGCTGGCGCGACGGAGCGGGGCCGTCTACGCCAATCTGCCGGCAGCCTTGGGCCCGGCGGATATCGACGAGGCCTATGCGGCGCAGGCGGAGTTCCATCGCCTGGCCGCGCCCGTCTACGGCCCGCTGGGCGGCTGGAAGATCGCCACTACGACCAAGGTCATGCAAGAGCTGATGGGCATCGACCACCCCTGCGCCGGGGCCATTTTCGCGAGCCGGATCCATCGCAGCCCCGCACGGATCCGCGCGGTCGACTATGTCAGCCTGAAGGTGGAATGCGAGCTTGCCTTCCGCCTCGGGGCCGATCTCCCGCCGGACCAGGCGCCCTTCGATGCCGGCCGGATGCGGGGCGCGGTTGAATCGATCATGCCGGCCTTCGAGCTGGTCGACGACCGCCAAGCCGTCTATCGCGACACGGCGGCCTGGAGCCTGATCGCCGACAATGCCTGGAACGCCGGCATCGTGCTCGGGGAAGCCAAGCCGCTTTCGGCGATCCCTCCGCTGGAGGACCTCGCCGGAAGCCTGGAGATCGCCGGCAAGCCGCGGCTGGAGGGCAAGGCCGACGGGCCCCTGGAGGCGCTGGCCTGGGTTGCCAATCTTACCGCGAAGCTGGGCTCTGGGCTCAGCCGCGGCATGGTGGTCATGACCGGCAGCTTGATCCCGACCAAGCCCATCGCCGCCGGGGAGACTGCGCTGTTCCAGGTTCCGGGGCTGGGCGAGGTGCGCCTCCAGGTCGATTGACGCCTCAGCGCCCCGCTATGTCCTCCACGGGTACATGAATATCGATCACCGCGCCGGGTACCGTGGGATCGAATTCCTCGCCATAGTACTCGAAGTCGATGCCGGGCTTGAGCTTCCAGCCGGATTTCGGCAGGCGCTCCATCCAGATCTCCTGGGTGGCTGCCTTCATCTGCGGATGAATCTCCCCGCCGTCCAGAGTCAGCCGGAAGACGCGGTAGCTCTGGGCGGGAATGGGCAGGGCCGTGAAACCCTTCGGCAGGGTGGCGCCGGACTCGATCTCAACCCCCGCCAGATAGTTGAAGCTGCCCTCCTTGAGATCGGCGCCCCAGCAGACGCCATAGCCCGCCCGTCCCTTCTGGCCCGGCAGGGGCAATCGCTGCATGAGTCGCGGCCAGAGCGTGGGAATGACCTGCTTGTTGTCCGCCTCGATGCGGGCGGTCAAGCCGGCGACGTTGAAGGCCTCTCGGCGCTGGACGCCGTCGAGCAGCACGAGATTGGGCTTTACTGCAGTGAGGGTGGACATCTGTTTCTCCATCATGGCTTGTGATTGCGCGACGTCCCGTTTGAAGCGTCCGGGCGTGACGCCGAAAATCTGTTTGAAACAACGGGTGAAGGCCTCCTGGGATTCGAATCCGCAGTCGAAGGCGAGCTCCGCCAGGGCCGGTGGCCGATCGGCGAGCAGACGGGCCGCGGCGTAGAGCATCCGCTTGCGGCGGACGTGGCTCATGACGCTTTCGCCGATCTGAGCGGTGAACAGCCGCGAGAAATGAAAGGCGGACAGGCCGGCCACGGCGGCAAGCCCGCCGACGCTCAAGGGCTCGAAGAGATTAGCCTCGATATGCCGGACCACATGCTCGAAGCGCTCACCGCAGCTCACCAGATGCCTCCGTTTCAGCCCTGCCGGCGCAAAGGGTGGCGAATTTCCCTGGCCTTGTCTTGATCGCGCTTGCTGCGGCGAGAGAGCCATCTGCTCTCTGCTCTCTCCGTCACCCCGGCGAAAGCCGGGGTCCAGGGGCGTGCGGCAAAGTCCCGATCACGTGGCCCTGGATCCCGGCTTTCGCCGGGATGACGAGTGGTGATTATTCCGCGTCTTTCTCGAACCGGCCTCGCAGCGCCGCAACCGCGCGATCGATGAACAGCCTGACCTTCGGGGCCAGATAGCGTCCGGCGGGGTGAATGAGGTGGATGGGGATGGGCGGCGGCTCGTGAGCGGGGAGCAGGCGTACCAGCTGGCCGGAAGCCTCGAGCAGCGCCGATTGATAGGAGAGCGGGCGGACAACCCCGCCCCCGGCGACGGCGGCATCGAGCGCGGCCTGAACGGTGCTGAGCGTGAGGCGGGCATCGAGGGCGACCGTGGTTTCGCTGGCGCCCCGGCCGAAGGACCAGCGGTCATGGGCGGTGCGGATGCCGCTGACCGCGATGACGTCATGACCCGTCAGATCGGCGGGGGTGCGGGGCGCCCCGCGCGCCGCCAGATAGGCCGGGCTCGCCACTGCCACCCGGCGCACCCAGCCGACCTGGATCGCGCGCAGGGAGGAATCCTGGAGATGGGCGATGCGGACGCCGAGATCCACGCCCTCATCGACGAAGGAGACGATGCGGTTCAGCAGCAGGAGGGAGACCTTGACCGCCGGATAGTCGCGCATGAATTCCTGGGCGATGGGCAGGATATGGAGCCGCCCGAACATCTCCGGCGCCGTCACGGTCAGCAGGCCGCGCGGCTCCGACCGCTCGCTCGCCGCCGAGAGCTCGAGTTCCTCGAACTCCGCCAGCGCCCGGCGGCAGAGATCGAGATAGCGCCCGCCGGCATCGGTGAGGGCGACGGCCCGGGTGGTCCGGTTGAAGAGCCGCGTGGCGAGGCGATCTTCCAGGGCCGCCACCGCCCGGGTGATCGCGGCCGGCGAGCGCCCCAGACGCCGGGCGGCAGCGACGAAGCTGCCCTGCTCGGCGACGGCGACGAAAGTGGCAAGCTCGTCGAGACGGTCCATCGTATTGTTGCGGAGTAAGAAATAGACCGTGCAATTTTCCGCCAATTAAGGCGAGAACGCAAATTATCTATACTCAGGGCCGGGCGACGATACGAGGTCTGAGATGGACGGTTTGACCGAAAAACACATGGCCCCGGCTCCCTGGCATGCGGGCGAGCGTGCCCTCCAGTCGAGCGTGGGTCTCGGTAAGGAGAAGATGGACCGGATCGGCCGGGCGGTCTTTCGTGATTTCATGACCGAGCAGCATCGCGATTTCTTTGCCGAGCTTCCCTTCGTGATCGTGGGCTCGATCGACAACCGGGGCTCGCCCTCGGCCTCACTGCTGGCGGGGCCGCCGGGCTTCATCGCCAGCCCGGATCCCCGCCGCCTCGACATCGCGGCCCGCCCCATCCCGGGCGATCCGCTTCTGGATGCGCTGAAGCCCGGCGCGCCGATCGGGCTGCTGGGCATCGAGCTCTGGACACGCCGGCGCAATCGCATGAACGGGCGCGTCATCGCCGCCGATGCCCGCGGCTTCTCCCTCGCCGTGGATCAGAGCTTTGGCAATTGCCCCCAATACATCCAGCGCCGGGATTATCTGGTGCGCCCGGAGCGCGTCGTGCCACGGGTCGAGGCTTTCGCTGGGCTCGACGAGGGCGCGCGGGCGCTCATCGCCCGGGCCGACACCTTCTTCGTTGCCTCCGCCGCGCCGGCAGGCGAGGCGCAAGCGAGCGGCGGCGTCGACGTCTCCCATCGCGGTGGCAAGCCGGGTTTCGTCCATATCGAGAGCGAAGGATCCCTGCTGGTGCCGGATTTCAGCGGCAACCGGTTCTTCAACACCTTGGGCAATCTCATGGCCAATCCCAAGGCGGGGCTGCTGTTTCCCGATTTCGAGACCGGCGACCTGCTTCAGATCGGCGGCGAGACTGAAATTATTTTGGCGGGTCCTCTGCTGGAGCGCTTCCACGGCGCCGAGCGGCTGTGGCGCCTCAGGCCTTCCGGCGGAAGATGGCTGCGCGGCGCGCTGCCGCTGCGCTTCGTCCTGCGCGAGATCTCGCCCCAGTCGCTGCGCACCGGGAGCTGGCAAGAGGCCCCTCCTTTCCCCTCGCTCCGCGAAGGGGAAGACCGGCCGGGGCGAGGCGGGCTGCCCCGCATCTGGCCATCGGACCCCCTCACCCTGACGCCTCGATCGCCTGCGCCTCACGGATAGCCGCTGGCCCCGATCGGCAGAACGAGAACCTCGACATCCACCTTGCCCGCCTTCTCGAAATCGAGAGTGACGGCGAAGCGCTCGCCCCGCGTCAGCGGCTGCTTGAGATCCGTCAGCATGATGTGGAGCCCGTTCGGTTTGAACTGGATGCGCTCGCCTGGCTTTACATCCACGGCATCGACGGGGCGCATCTGCATCACGTTCCCTTCCATCACCATGATGTGCATGTCGGCATGGGTCGCAACGGACGTGGCGACGCCGATCAGCCGGTCCGCCGCCGGCCCCATATCGGTGAGGCTGAGATAAACGACGCCCGTTGCCCCCACCGAGGTCGTCGCGCGGGCCCAAGCCTTCTCGACATTGATCGTCGATTCGGCAGCCGACGCCGATGCGGCGGCGAGCAGGCCGAGCAGGAGGGCTAGGAAAGATTTCAGCATCGATGGTCTCCCTGACCAATCATCGCCGCATCAGCGGATGGGGATGCTTGTATCGAAACGGATCTCCTCGAAATCCGAGATGAGCACGAGGAGCCGGAGATTCCAGTCGCCGGTCAGCGGCAAAACCGCGCCCTCCCAACGATAGAGGCCCGGTGCCGTGGCCGTCACCGGATGGGTGATGGGCTCGACGCCGGCCGCGGGCTGGGAGATCTCGATCGTCACTTGCTGCGGCGTCAGCGGCTTTCCCTCGGTATCGAACAGATGGATGGAGATGAGGTTCGGCCCCCGCGCCGCCGGCGTCACCTCGATCACTGCTCCCCGCTCGCCCGCGCCCCCCTGCTGGTCCGCGAAGGTGACGACGCTGAAGCCTGGCATCGCGGCGCCGGAGGTCATGTCATGAGCCATGGCCGCGGCGATGAGCGCGCGTGGCGGCGGCACCTCGCCCAGGCTGCTGGTCGCCGCCAATATGGCGATGCCGAGCCCGATCTCCAGCCCGATGCTGGCCCGCAGGCGATGTGTGGCCTGGGCGCGGCCCGCGGCCAGGGCCGGCGTCAGCCAGAAGCGGTTGAGGGCGGCCAGCAGCAGGAGGAGGGCGACGAAGGCGAGTTTGGAGAGGAGTCGAATTCCGTAGGCGGTGGTGAGAAGCTCGCCGACCCGGCCGATCTGCAGCACCGCCAGAGTTGCGCCCGCGGCGACCAGCAGAGCGACGGCGGGAATCGCGATGGCCGAGAAGCGCCGCAGCAGAGCGATCGCCGCGTCCGGCGTCCGGCGTCCCATCGCCTGCCAGAGCGGCCAGAGCGCACCGAGCCAGAAGGCCGCCATCAGCACATGGATCGCAAGTACCGGCGCCGTCAGCCAGAGCGGTCCGGCCGTGAGCGCATGGCCGGTCAGCGCGAGGCTGGCCAGGGCGATGAAGCCCGCGGGCAGGGCCAGAAGCGCCAGCTTTCCTCTGGCGCTTTCGAGAGTGATGATGAGGACGACGAGGGCGACGGCTGCGACCGTGAGGCTGAGACCGAGGCTGGTCGATTCACCGAGACGCCAGGTCCCGCCATGGAGAATTCCCGCGCCGCCCGTGTCGGTGAGCGCCGCCCCCTCGATGCCGATCCCTGCCAGCGCCGCCAGCAGGCCGAGCAATGCGAGGGCGACCGTGCCGCGGCGGGTCTCCCGGTCGAGCCGCAGCAGATCGCGTCCCACAAGGGCATGAAATATCGTCCCGCCGGCCGCACCCACCAGGCCGATGAAGAGCAGCAGGCGTGCAATGGTCGAGAGCAGCGGCCAGAGGCTGCTCTTCTCGGCGAGGCGCGATTGCAGCGCGGCGATGCCGCCGGTGCTGGGCGCGCCGATGCTGAAGACGATGGTCCCGCCCACGACGTGGGAATCGAGGGAGGTGACACGGTAGCTGAGGAGATAGGTCCCCTCCGACAGGGCCGCGGGCAGATGAAGATGAAGCTCGGCATCCCTGGCCATGACGGTGATGGCGCCGGCCGACTTGCCGGTGGAATCCAGGATCTCGACCTTGGCGAGGGTCACCGGCTCGTCGAATCGCAGCAGGATCGTCGGCGGGGATTGCGCTAGCACGGCGCCGTCGGCGGGCACCGATTCCAGCAGCATCGCATGGGCGCCGGCCGGCTTCGCGCCGAGAAGCGTCGCCGCGGCGAGCAGAAGGAGGGCAAGGAGCCTTATCATGAGGATGGGTCGGCGAGGGGTGCTCATCGTTGCCTCCCTCGCCACGCCCCCCATCGTCCGACCGTCAGTCGTCCCCACCCGCCTGCTTCGGCCCCAAGGTCAGGGAGGGCGCCGGAAGCTTCAGATCCTCGCCGCTCTGGCCCTGGGCGGGAATCTCGATCCAGCGCGATTCACCCTTGGCGCATTGCTGGACCACGGGGAAATAGATCACTGCACCCGGCTTGTCCGGCAGCTTGGCGAAGAAGGTGAATTCGTCGTAATAGGCGTTCGGCAGATTGCCGCCGGTCCAGTCGATCTCGCGCACATCCTCGGTCAGCTTGGTGCCCTCGTAATCTACGGGCTGGCCGAGCTTCGCCTCCACGATCAGGAGCTTCCAGCCGGGCTTGGGCATCGGCTTGGCCTCGATCACCCCCTCGGGGATCTGGACGCGCAGGCCGATGGTGGCCGAGCCGGCGCAGCCATGGGGCACCATGAGCACGGCCTTGAAGTTGCTGTTGGCCGGCGCCTTGTCCGTCTCGAGTTCGACATGGGCCAAAGCCGGGGTGGCGGCCAGGAGAAGGGCTGCGAGGCTCCCGGAAAATAGGAATCGATTCATGTTGTCGTCCTTCATCTGAAGATGGTGAGACGCAGCCGTTGCGAGCCGCGCGGCGATGGCCGGATCGGTCTTCAGACGAAGGGTGGGCCGCGCGGCTGGGCCGGGGAGAGGTTTCGGCGAAGCGCGAGGTCCGCGGCAGGGGCCGGTATCTTGACCCAAACCGGTGACGGCGCCAGAGGCAGGGGCGACAGGCTCGGCGGTAGAAGGCTCGCAGCCTGCTGTACGGCCCAGCAGATCGGGCAGGGATGGATGAGGTGCGGCCTTTGCTCGTCCGGATGAGACGGCGTGCTGCCGGGCTCGCAAAGGGCCGCACTGCCCCAGACGGCGGAGGCCTGGGCCAGGATCGATGCGGCCGGCGTGGTGGCTCCGCCCGCTGCGGCGCCGGGGGCGGCGAGAGCCGCCGGCGGCATGGCGATGACGGGTAGCAGAAGCTGGACGGCGAGGGCGAGTGCCGCGCCGAGATGGCCCAACCGGCGCAGCAGCGCCGGTTTCGCTTGGCCTTCTGTCTTTCGCCGCTGACGGCGCCGCTGGCCCATGAGGTCCACGTTGGTGCAGGAAACGAGGCGGCATTATAGCCCCCCGCCCGCGCCGCGCATCTGCCTTGACGGCGGCCCGGCTCAAAACCGACCGGTGGGCGAGGGGCCAGCGGATGGGCGGACGGCCATTGTGCGGCCCGGGGGTTAGGCCATACTCCGCCCCCGTTTGGCCGCGAGGACCCCGTCATGAGATCGATGCTTTCTGCCGCCCGTCCGGCCGCCTTGCTCCTGGGGCTCTGCCTCGCGGGGGTTGCGGCCGCCGACACCGCGCCGCCGGTGACGGTCAAGACCCTGCTCACCACCGACAAGACCGATATCGGCCAGCCGCTCGTCCTGCCGACCCATCATCCGGTCCTCATCGTCTCGACCTATGACATTGCGCCGGGCGCGCGGCTGGCGCGCCACAAGCATCCCTTCTCGCGCTACGCCTATGTGCTGGCGGGCGATCTGACGGTGGAGTTCGACGGCGGCAAGCAGCGGCAGTATCACGCGGGCGATATCGTCGTGGAGGCCGTCGATACCTGGCATTTCGGCACCAACAGCGGGACGGTGCCGGTGCGCCTCCTGGTCATCGACCAGGTCGAAGAGGGACAATCGAGCACGATACTCGCCAAATAGCGGTGGCTTGGAACGCCGGTCCGCGGCCCTTAAGCTGAGGGCCGAATCCGAGGGGGAGCAATGACGCAAGCGCAACGATGCGAGGTGGCGGCCTGGATCCTGGCGGCCGCGGGGCTGCTGGCGGTGCTTCAGCTGCGCCTTCTGGCGGCGCTCCTGGCGGGGCTGCTGGTGTTCGAGCTGGTCGAGACCGCCGCCGCCCGGCTGCGGCTGGCGGGCATGCGCCATTCCGCCGGCAGGATCGCCGCCCTTGTCGCCCTCTGGCTCATCATCGCCACGCTGCTCCTGCTCGCCGTGCTGGGCCTGCTGGGCCTGCTCAACGACAGGGCGGAGAGCCTGCCCGTGCTGATGCAGAAGATGGCCGATGTGGTCGATACCGCGCGCAGCCATCTGCCGGACTGGGCCCAGGCCTATCTGCCGTCCAACTCCCAGGAGCTGGAGGATGCGGCCGCGGGCTGGCTCAGGAGCCACGCCGGCATGCTGCAGATCGCCGGCGAGCATATCGCGCGGATGTTCGTCCAGATCCTCATCGGCATGGTGATCGGCGGCATGATCGCGCTGGCCGACTACACCACCCCGCGTCAATTGGGCCCGCTGACCGGCGCGCTGGCAGTCCGGGTCGCCCTTGTCGCCCATGCCTTCCGCCGCGTCGTCTTCGCCCAGCTCCGCATCTCGGCGCTCAACACGACGCTGACCGCGATCTATCTGCTGCTGATCCTGCCCGCGATCGGCATCCATCTGCCGCTGACCAAGACCATGATCGTCGTGACCTTCGTCGCCGGCCTCCTGCCGGTATTGGGCAATCTGATCTCCAATACCGTCATCGTCGTCGTCAGCCTCAGCGCCTCGGCCTATGCCGCGGCCGGATCGCTCATCTTCCTGGTGCTGATCCACAAGCTCGAGTATTTCGTCAACGCGCGCATCATCGGCAGCCAGATCCGCGCCCGGGCCTGGGAGCTATTGCTCGCCATGCTGGTCATGGACGCCGCCTTCGGCATCCCCGGCGTCATCGCCGCCCCGATCTATTACGCCTATCTCAAGGACGAGCTTTCGGCCCACCGTCTGATCTGAATCACCCGAGGAGCACGATGTCCGATTTCGTCATCCCCCCGCCGCCCGTCCCCGCCGTTCCCGTCGCCGGCGGCGGAAGCTTTCCCGTGCGGCGCATCTTCTGCGTCGGCCGGAACTATGCCGAGCATGTCCGCGAGATGGGCGGCGATCCCACCCGCGAGGCGCCCTTCTTCTTCACCAAGCCGGCCGACGCCGTGCTGATCGGGGGCGCCGGCATGCCCTATCCGCCCCGGACCTCCGATCTCCATCATGAGATGGAGCTGGTGGCGGCCATCGGAAGCGGCGGCGCCGATATCAAGCCGGGCGAGGCGCTCGGCCATGTCTATGGCTATGCCGCCGGGCTCGACATGACCCGGCGCGATCTCCAGTCGGAGGCCAAGAAGGCCGGCCGGCCCTGGGACATGAGCAAGGGTTTCGATTTCTCCGCTCCCATCGGCGAGATCGTGCCCGCATCGCGCATCGGCCATCCGGCACGCGGCAGCATCGAGCTCAAGGTCAACGGCAAGACGCGCCAGAGCTCCGATCTCAACCGGATGATCTGGAGCGTGGCGGAGACCGTCGCCTATCTATCCGGCCTCGTCCGTCTCGCGCCGGGCGATCTCATCTTCACCGGCACGCCCGAAGGGGTGGCCCCCGTCACCCGCGGCGATCTGCTGGAGGGCGTCGTCGAGGGCGTCGGCGGCGTCAGGACGCGGATCGTCTGAGGGAGCGACAGCTACGGAGCGGCGACTACTCCGCCGCCTTCGAGCCCTCGACGAATTGCGAGATCCATTTGACGCGGCGTTTCACCATGTCGCGGTACATCGCCTCGAACTCCGCCGGCGTGAAGGAGTGGGTCGAGGGTCGCGCGGCCAGGGCTTCCGCCCAGGCCTTCAGCCGCGGGAATTTGTCGATATGGCCGACCCGCCTGATGCGTTCCAGGAAGAGATGGCGCTGCAGGAAGGGCGCATAGGCCGCGTCGACCAGCGAATAATGGGCGCCGTTGAAGAAGGGGCCGCTGCCCTGCTTCTCCAGGGCTTTCTCGAGCCGCTCGAAGGGCACCGGAATCTGCGCCGCTGCCTTGTCGAATTCCACCTCGCTGTCGACATAGGCATGGGCCGATGTCTGATCGACGAAGGTGGGCATGTAGTCGATCCAGGCGCGGTTGACGGCGCGGGCGACCGGATCCTCGGGATGGAGACGCGGCGCCACCGTGTCGTCGAGATATTCCGAGATCGCATTGGATTCGAAGAGCGACACGCTATCGTCGATGCGCAGCACCGGCACCTTGTTATGCGGCGAGATGGCGCGGAACCAGTCGGGCCGGTTGTCCGCCTCGATGTGGCGGAACTCGAACTCGACCTTCTTCTCGCGCAGCACGATCGCGACGCGCTGCACCCAGGGACAGGCCTTGAAGCTGACAAGCAGATATTTCGCCATGGCGGCCTCGCATGATTTTCATCGGGAGGAGGATATGGTCGCATGTTCGGACGGTTCGTTCAAATCGGGGAAGAGCGGCTATGGTTTGCCCGGCTCGAGATTCATGGCTTTCGCCACAAAGACGGCCCCGGGCGTTGTGAGATGACCATAGTCCCAGGTGGTGAAGTCGCCGTCGGCGCCCGGCACATAGGTCAGGCATCCCCGCTCGTTGCAGAGAGCGTCGATCACGGAAAATATTCGACCCTCTTGTTCCATTCATGGGCGCGCATCGCCGCATCGAGAGCGAAGGCTTCCTTCTCCAGAGGCAAGCTTTCGCCGCCACGCGACCCACAGAAGGAGGGGCCATAGAATATAGAACTGCTCTTCGACGCCGAGCGACCATAGATGCAGGAGCGCCCGATGCACCGAGCTCGCTTCGAAATATCCCGTCTCGTGCCAGAAAACCAGATTGGGCACGAAGGCCGCGCTGGCGAGGATATCCTTGCCGAGCTGCCGGAATTCCGCCGGCAATAGAAGGACCCAGCCGAGAGCGAAGCTGGCGGCAAGAACGACGCAGAGGGCCGGGAATATCCGCCTTATGCGGCGCGCATAGAAATTCCCGAAGGCGAAGCTGCCGTCTTCCAGCGATGTCCGCAATATGCGGGTGATCAGATAGCCGGAGATGACGAAGAATACGTCCACGCCGATGAATCCGCCGGGAAGCCGCTCCGGCAGGGTGTGGAAACCAAGAACGGCCAAGATAGCCACGGCTCGAAGACCGTCGATATCCCGCCTGCGGTCCCCCTTGGGACGATCGGTCTTCATGGGAAATCCGTCATAGGCTTCGTGCGTGACCCGGAAGCGTCTTGATGTAGTCGACAAAGCTCCGCAGCGGCGCCGGCATATGTTGACGGTTCGCATAATAGAGGAATGGGCCTGAGAAGCTTTGCCACCACTCCTCGATCACCGGGACGAGCCGGCCGCTCGCCAGCGCCGACGCCAGGAATTCTTCGAAACTATAAATCACGCCCAGGCCGGCGACCGCGGCGCTGACCTCCAACTCTGCCGTCGTTGCGATCAGCGGCCCCTTGGGGCTGATGCGGATGATCTCGCCGGCGCGCTCGAATTCCCATGGCGGGACGACGCCGCTCGGGAAGCGGTGGCGCAGGCACGCATGGCTGAGCAGATCCTCTGGATGATCCGGCCGGCGGTGGGAAGCGAGGTAGGAAGGAGCCGCCGCGGCGACGTAGCGCTGCCGGCGGGGGCCGATCGGCACGGCGATCATGTCCTGCTCCAGCCGCTCGTCGTAGCGGATTCCGGCATCGAAGCCAGCGGCCAGGACATCGATGAAGCTGTCGTCGGCGGTGATCTCGAGCGTGACCCCGGGATGGACCTTCAGGAAGCCCTCCACGATCGGCGGCAGGATCATGCCCGCCACGATGACGGGCACGTTGATGCGAAGCGTGCCGGTGGGCATGCCCCGGGGGCTGTCGCGAAAGCCGCTCACCGCATCGAGCGCGGCCGATACCTCGCCCAGCGCGGGAAGCAGGCGTTCCAGCAGCCGCGTTCCGGCTTCCGTCGGCGTCACGCTTCGCGTGGTGCGGTTGAGAAGGCGCAGATCGAGGCGCGCCTCCAGCCGGCGCACGGCCTCGCTGAGGGTGGAGGCGGAAACGCCGCGCAGAGCCGCCGCGCCGCGGAAGCTCCGTTGCCGCGCCACCGCGGCGAAAGCGGCGAGATCGGCGAGGTCGAGGTCAGACATCGTGCGGAAATCCGTACAACCTGTTCGATTAATGACCGATTATCGAACGAAGCGCCAGCCCTCATACTTTGTCGGGCGGGACCCAGGAGGTCCCTGGCGCCCTCAGGGAGGACATCGCATGCAACAACGTCAACTCGGGACCAAAGGCCCTCAGGTCTCGGCTCTCGGCCTCGGTTGCATGGGCATGTCGGGGATTTATGGCCCGGCGGATCGCCAGGAGAGCATCGCCACGATCCATGCCGCCCTCGACGCCGGCATCACCCTTCTCGATACCGGCGATTTCTACGGCATGGGCCATAACGAGATGCTGATCGCCGAGGCGCTGAAGGGCGTGCCCCGCGAGCAGTTCCTCGTCAGCGTGAAATTCGGCGCGCTGCGCGATCCGGCCAATGGCTGGTTGGGCATGGACACGCGGCCGGCGGCGATGAAGAACTTCCTCGCCTATTCCCTGAAGCGGCTGGGCCTCGATCACATCGACATATATCGCCCGGCGCGCCTCGATCCGAAGGTGCCGATCGAGGAGACGGTGGGCGCGATGGCTGAGATGGTGAAGGCCGGCTATGTCCGCTATATCGGCCTGTCGGAGGTCGGCGCCGCGACGCTGCGGCGCGCCGGGGCTGTCCATCCGATCTCAGACCTGCAGATCGAATATTCGCTGATCTCGCGCGGCATCGAGGCGCAAATCCTGC
>DATHQQ010000344.1:0-4708 GCA_035482595.1 Verrucomicrobiia bacterium | reverse complement strand
CTCCAGGTGAGATGCGGCACGAAGACCCCCAGCGCCACCTCGCCCCAGGGAAGCTTGACGATGAAGGCGGTCGCCACATAGGCGAGCAGCGACAGGCTCAGCCATTTGAGCACAGAGACATAGCGCGAATAGCGCATGAAGACCTCGAGCAGCACCGTGCCCAGGCCGATGGCGGCGACATAGAGCAGGGAAGGCCCGCCGACCAGCAGCTTCACGGCGGCGCCCATGGCGCCGAGGTCGGCACCGAGGTTGATCGTATTGGCGACGATCACCATGCCCACCAGCGGATAGAGCAGCGAGCGCGCGTAATAGCGCCGGATATTGCCGGCGATACCGCGGCCGGTGACCCGCCCGATCCGCGCGCTGATGAGCTGGATCGCCGCCATCAGCGGATATGTCAGCAGCAGGGTCCAGCCGAGGCTGTAGCCGAACTGCGCGCCCGCCTGGGAATATGTGGCGATGCCGCTGGGATCGTCGTCCGAGGCGCCGGTGATGAGGCCGGGACCCAGGGCGTCGAGAAGCATGCTGCGCTTTTTCGGCGCGCCTTCCGCGGCGGTCGTTTCGGCCATTGGCTCCGCTTCCAACCCGATCCCTAGGAGCCTGTCTGAGAAATGGCATTACTCAGACAGGCTCCTAGCAAGCAACGCGAGCGTTCGATGGAAGTTCCGGGGAGAGCATATCGCGGAAATTCGAATAGAATTCCCCCAGGAAGTTTCCAGGGAGGTTCCCGATGCCGCTCGGCTTCGCATCGCTGCCCGTGACAATGGGCCAGGAGACCAGCCGCGCCGGGCTCGACCAGGCGGCCCGCGAATATCTCGGCTGGTATGGCGATCCCTTGGCGGTCTTGGCCGGCTCGCGGGAGTCGGATCCCGAATTCATACTGGGCGGGATTCTGATAGGCGTGTTGCGGCTGCTCTCCGGCGAGCCCGGCGGAAGCGCCGGCGTTGCCGCCAATCTGACCGAAGCAAAAGCGAGCGAGGCACGGCTCTCGCCCTGGGAGAGAGCCCATCTGGCGGCCTTCGCTGCCTGGAGCCGCGATGAGATCCGCCAGGCGACGGCGATCTGGGAGCAGATCCTGGTCGACCATCCCGGCGATGTCTGGGCGCTGCGCTTCGCCCATGACACCTATTTCTACCTGGGCGAGGCGGCGATCATGCGCGATTCGATCGCCCGTGTCCTGCCGGCCTGGCCGACGGACCATGAGTTCCACGGCTATCTCTTGGGCATGCATGCCTTCGGGCTGGAGGAGTGCGCCGACTATCGCGCGGCCGAGGCGGCGGGCCGCCGCGCCGTCGAGCGCAATCCTGCCGACACCTGGGCGGTCCATGCGGTCGCCCATGTGCTGGAGATGGAGGGCCGCCAGATCGAGGGCATCGCCTGGCTGCGCGGGCTCGAGGCCCATTGGATGACAGCGCCGGCGCTCGCCGTCCACCAATGGTGGCATCTGGCGCTCTTCCTCATCGAGCAGGGCCGCTTCGAGGAGGTGCTGGCGATCTATGACCGCCATGTGCGGGGAACGCCCTCCGGCGCGTTGCTCGATCTGGTGGATGCGGCTGCCCTGCTCTGGCGCCTGCAGCTCGCCGGGGTGGACGTGGGCGAGCGCTGGCAGGGCTTGCGCGATCATTGGTATTCCCATCTCGAGGATCATGTCCTGGTCTTCAACGACGCCCATATCGCCATGGTGGCCGGCGGGCTCCAGGACACCCCGGCCCTCGAGCGCCAGGCGCAGTCGCTGGCCCGATATGCGGCGGCGGGGGACGGGACCAACCGCGGCATCGCCCGCACCGTGGGCCAGGCCGTGGTCGCGGCCATCGCCGCCTTCGCTGGCGGCGATTTCGGCCGCGCCGCCGACCTCCTGCTGCCGGTGCGCTACGAGATCTGGCGCATGGGCGGCAGCCATGCCCAGCGCGACCTCTTCGCCCAGACCCTGATCGCCGCTGCCATCGCGGCGGGGCGCTGGCCCCTGGCGCGGGCTTTGCTGGCCGAGCGGGTTGCCCTCAGGCCCGCCAGCCGGCCGGCCTGGCAGCAATATGCCCAAGTGCTGCAACGGCTCGGCGATGACGCCGGCGCAAGCGAGGCCTCGCGGCGGGCTGCGCCGCATTGATGGCAGGGATGCCGTAAGGGCGGGCCTCGCACTTCTTGCCGGGCTGTACCATCGCCCAGGGCCGAAGCGATCCAGGCCCAAGCAGTGGAGTTCCTTTCCTGTCCCCCCTCATTTGCCCCGGCATGACATCCATGCCGCACCACCGATGCTGATCGATCCGCTGAAGCGCCTCTTCCCGAACTCGGCGGGCATCCTGCTGTCGATCTCGGGCTATTTCGTCTTCGCCTTCCAGGACGCCACGGTGAAATGGCTGGTCGCCGATCATCCGGTGATGCAGGTGCTGTTCATGCGCAGCATCACCATCGTGGTGCTCTGCCTTTGTCTCGGCCGCGGCGCGCTGGTGCGCCAGGCGGTGGGCTCGCGCAACAAGCTGCCGCTGCTGCTGCGCGGCGCCTTCATCCTGGCGGCCTGGTCCTGCTACTACACCGCCTCGCGCCACATGCCGCTCGCCCAGCTCGTCACCATCTATTTCGCCACGCCCCTGATCGTGACGGTGATGTCGGTGCTGATCCTCAAGGAGCAGGTGCGCTGGCAGCGCTGGGCGGGCGTAGCCTTGGGCCTGCTCGGCGTCATCATCGCCTGCGATCCCGGTCATGTCGGCATCACGCTGCCCGTCGCCCTCGTGCTGCTCGCGGCGGTCCTCTGGGCCTATACCAATATCCTGGTGCGCCAGATCAGCCGCTTCGAGACCACGGTCGTGCAGATGTTGTTCTCAAACGCCGCCTTCACCCTGGCCTGCGGGGCGACCCTGCCCTGGATCTGGGTCCATGTCAGCCTGTGGGATCTGGGGCTGATGATGGCCCTGGGGCTCATCGGCGCGATGGGCCAGTATCTGCTGTTCGAGGGTTTCCGCCTGGCCGCCGCCTCGCTGGTGGCGCCCTTCGAATACACCTCGCTGATCTGGGCCTTCTGCCTGTCCTATCTGATCTGGGGCGATATTCCCAAGGCGCAGGTCTTCCTCGGCGCCGGGCTCATCATTCTCAGCGGGATGTTCGTCGTCTTCGGGGAGTGGCAGTCGCGGCGGCGCGAGCCCGTTAACGTGGCGGGCGAGAGCGCGGCGATCGATCTCAGGACGGGAAAGTAGCGGGGGGCGGAAGGCCGCCCGATCGCCGGGGTCTTCTTACGGCGGCGGCGGCGTCGTGCCGATCCACTGGTTCTTCACCGCGTCGTAATGGATCTGCGGATTGTAGATCGGCGTGTTCAGGCCGACCTGCTGGGCCGTCAGTTCACCGATCACCGCCTTGATCTGGTAGGAGCTCACGGCCTCGTCATGCTGGGCGTTGGTCAGGTTGACCTCGGAGGCGAAGAGGTCCTGCTGGCCCTGCAAGACGTCGAAGGTCGTGCGGGTGCCGACCCTGTTCTCCTCCACCAAGCCGGCATAGGCGATGTTGTTGGCCTTCACGGCCGCCTCGAAGGACGTGATCTTGGCCCGGGCCGCCTGCAAGTTCTGCCAGGCTTCCGTCGCGTTCTGCGAGGTCAGGCGGATGGCCGCATCCACCTGGTTCTTGGTCTGGCCCAGGGTCTCCTTGGCCTGCCGGATCCGGGAATATTCCGCACCCGCCTGGTAGATCGGCACGGTCAGGGTCACCAGCACCTGGGCTTCCGTCTGCCAGTCGCCCTGGATCTGCTGGTCGTTCGCCTGCAGGATCAGCCCGGTGAGGGCGATGCTCGGCATCAGCTGGGCATTGGCCACATCGACGCCGGCCTTGGCGGCCTCCTGGGTCGCCTGGGCGTTCAGGACCTGGGGGTTGCGCACGATCGCCCGGGCGACGGTTTCCTCCGCTGTGGAGGGCAGCGTGCTCGCCGGCGGCTCCGGCCTCAAAACGCCCGGCCAATTGCCCACGACATTGCGATAGACCGCCTGGGAATTGGTCAGATTCGCCTCAGCTTGGCGCTGGTCGGCAAAGCCGGACTGCAGCCGGGCTTCGGCCTGGGCGACGTCGGTCTGGGTGGCGAGCCCGGCCTTGAATCGGGCATCGGCCTCGTCGAGGGCCTGGGTCAGCACCCTGACGTTGTTGATAGCGAGGTCGAGAACGGCCTGGTTGTTGTAGACGTCGAAATAGGCCGTGGCCGCCTCGAGGAGGATGGTCTCCTCCTCGTTCAGCAGATTGGCCCGCTCCGCCTTGATCTGGTAGTCGGCCTGCTCGATCGCCGCATCCGCCCGGCCGCCGGTCCACAGCGGCTGGGTGACGCCGATGCTGGCCTGATAGGGATAGAGCGTCTGCTTTCCGAAGTCCTGGGTGTTCTGCGTCTGGATGCCACCGTCGGCCTGGCCGGTGATGGTCGGCCGGCGCAGCGCCACCGCCTGCGGCCGGTTTTCATCCACCGATCGCAAATTGGCCTGCTCGGCGGCCAGATTCGGGTTCCCCGCATAGGCCTTGGTCAGGGCATCCATCAGGCTGTCGGCCCAGGCGCTCGTCCATGGCAGCAGCGCAAGGGAGGCCCCGAGCAGAAGCTTCTGTCTAATCCCCTTCAAACTCACCTCCGCGAATCCCGCCCCCGAAACTGCGCCCCTGTAAACTGCCACGGGGCGCAGCTTCAGGAAAGTCATTCTCTTGCGGCGTTAACGCATCCTTCAGCCGGCCCGACCAGTCCTGGGAGGCC
>DATHQQ010000343.1:0-5291 GCA_035482595.1 Verrucomicrobiia bacterium | reverse complement strand
CGAGCGGGCGCGTCTTTCGCATATCGCCGACGAGCGTGTCGCCAACCTGGCGCACGGCCAGCAGCGCCAGCTCGAGATCGGCATGGCGCTGGCCGGCGCGCCGCGCTGCATCCTGTTCGACGAGCCCGCCGCGGGGCTGTCCCCGGCCGAGCGGCGCGAGCTGGTCCAGATCCTGGACGCGCTGCCGCGCTATATCAGCTTCATCATCATCGAGCATGACCTCGACGTCGCGCTACGCGTGGTCGACCGGGTCACGGTGATGCACAACGGCATGATCTTCAAGCATGGCACGCCGGCGGAGATCCAGGACGATCCCGACGTGCAGCGCATCTATCTCGGCGGAGGCCGTCATGGCTGATCCCGCCCCCGCTGGGACGACGGCGCCGGCGATCGAGATCGCCGATCTGCATGTCTATTACGGCCATGCCCATGCCTTGCAAGGCGTGTCGCTGACCTTGCCCAGCGGCGTGCTCGGCGTGGTCGGGCGCAACGGCATGGGCAAGACGACTCTCTGCAATGCGGTCATGGGGCTGGTGCCGGCGAACGCCGGCAATATCCGCCTCGCCGGGATCGAGATCCTGGGCCTGCCGCCCAATGAGATCGTCAATATGGGCGTCGGCTACGTGCCCCAGGGCCGGCGCGTCTGGCCTTCCCTCACGGTGGACGAGCATCTGCGCCTGGTCGGCAAGGGCTCCAAGGGCCCCTGGACAGTCGAACGCATCTACCAGACCTTCCCGCGCCTGGCCGAGCGCCGGCGCAACGGCGGGGCGCAGCTCTCCGGCGGCGAGCAGCAAATGCTCGCCATCAGCCGCGGCCTCTTGGGCAATCCGCGCCTGCTGGTGATGGACGAGCCGACCGAGGGGCTGGCGCCGGTCATCGTCGACCAGGTCGTCGAGATGCTGACGCGGCTGGCCGAGGAAGGCGCGATCTCGGTGCTGCTCATCGAGCAGAACCTCGGTGTGGCGACGACGGTCGCGAGCCGCGTCGCGGTGATGGTGAACGGGCGCATCCTGCGCGAGATGCCGGCCCATGAGCTGGCCAACGACCATGAGCTGCAGCAGCGCCTGCTGGGGGTGCGGACCCGCGAGGAAGATGTCGAGGCGCCGATGGCGGAGATGGCGCCCGAGGCGCCGGAGAGCTTCGTCTTCCAGGTCCGCCGCGCCGCGGCCGAGGAGGGCGAAGCCGCTTTGCCGCCCCCGCCGCCCGTCGTGCAGGTAGCCCGCGCGCCCACCCTCTGGTCCCAGGGCAATCCTTTGCGGGCCCGCGCGCTCGAAGCCGAGAGCGAGAGTGCGGCGGCCGAGCCCGAGGCCATGACGGATCGGGCGCCGGCCGCGATGACGGTGACCGTCGCCAAGCTCATCGGCCGCGCGGCCTATATCGCCGGCACCTTCGACACCAAGGGCCGCGAGCTCACTTTCATCCGCAATTGCCTGGAGAAACTGGGCCTCAGCACCGTCACCGTCGATCTCAGCACCAGCCAGAAGCCCTCGCCCGCGGATATCGGCCCGGCGGAGGTGGCGCGATTCCATCCCAAGGGGGCGACCGCCGTCTTCAGCGGCGACCGGGGTGCGGCGGTCGCCGCCATGGCCGAAGCCTTCGAGCGCTTCATCGGCTCGCGCCGCGACATAGGCGGGCTGATCTCCGCCGGCGGCTCCGGCGGCACGGCGCTCGCCACCCCGGCCATGCGGCGCCTGCCCATCGGCCTGCCCAAAGTGATGGTCTCCACCGTCGCCTCGGGCAATGTGAAGGATTACGTCGGCCCCTCGGACATCTGCATGATGTATTCGGTGACCGACGTGCAGGGCATCAACCGCATCTCCGAGCAGGTGCTGTCCAATGCCGCCCATGCGCTGGCCGGCATGATCGCCCATGCCCGCAAGCCCTCGGCCGAGACCAAGCCAGCCATCGGCCTCACCATGTTCGGTGTCACCACGCCGGTGGTGCAGATGGTCTCCCGCGCCCTGGAGGAGAAGTTCGACTGCCTCGTCTTTCACGCCACCGGCACCGGCGGGCAGTCGATGGAGAAACTCGCCGATTCCGGCCTGCTCGCCGGTCTCGTCGACGTCACCACCACAGAGGTCTGCGATTTGCTCATGGGCGGTGTCTTCAGCGCCGGGGAGGACCGCTTCGGCGCCGTCATCCGCTCGCGCCTCCCCTATGTCGGCTCCTGCGGCGCCCTCGACATGGTGAATTTCGGGCCTCTGGAAACGGTGCCCGAGCGCTACAAGGGCCGCAATCTCTACCGCCACAATCCGCAGGTCACCTTGATGCGGACCACGGCGGAGGAGAACGAGCGCATGGGGATCTGGATCGGCGAGCGGCTGAACCGGATGGAGGGCCCGGTGCGCTTCCTTATTCCGGAGGGCGGGGTATCGCTGCTCGACCAGCCCGGCGGTGCCTTCTGGGATCCCGCAGCCGATGCCGCGCTGTTCAAGGCGCTGCAGGCGACGGTGCGGCCGGGTCCGCGCCGGCGCCTGATCCGCCTGCCCTACAACATCAACGAGCCGGCCTTCGCCGAGGCGCTGGCGAAGAACTTTCTGGAAGCCATTAAGGAAGCGGGGCGCTGAGATGCCGAGAATTGCGCGCAAGAAGCTGATCGAGAAGTTCCGCGCCATGGTCGCGCGCGGGGAGCCCATCATCGGCGGCGGCGCCGGCACGGGGCTCTCGGCGAAATGCGAGGAGGCCGGCGGCATCGATCTCATCGTCATCTACAATTCCGGCCGCTATCGCATGGCCGGCCGCGGCTCCCTCGCCGGCCTCCTGGCCTATGGCAATGCCAATGAGATCGTGCTGGAGATGGCCCATGAGGTGCTGCCGGTGGTGCGCCACACCCCCGTGCTGGCGGGGGTCAACGGCACCGATCCCTTCATGCTGCGCGAACCCTTCTTGAAGAAGCTGGGGGAGATGGGTTTCTCCGGCGTGCAGAATTTCCCGACGGTCGGTCTCATCGACGGGGTCTTCCGGGCGAACCTGGAAGAGACCGGCATGGGCTATAGCCTGGAACTCGAGATGATCCGCAAGGCGCATGAACTCGACCTCCTGACCACGCCCTATGTCTTCTCCGAGGGCAACGCCATCGCCATGACGGAGGCCGGCGCCGATATCATCGTCTGCCATATGGGGCTGACGACGGGCGGCTCCATCGGCGCCGGCACGGCGCTGACCCTCCAGGATTGCGTGCCGCGCATCAATGAATGGGCCAAGGCCTCTCTCAAGCGGCGCAAGGATGTGATGGTGCTCTGCCATGGCGGCCCCATCGCCACCCCCGAAGACGCCAAGTTCATTCTCGATGCCTGCCCCAATTGCCACGGCTTCTACGGCGCCTCCAGCATGGAGCGCCTGCCGACCGAGATCGCACTGACTGCGCAGACCCGCAAGTTCAAGGAGATCGGGCGCGGCTGAGGCCGGGTCCGAACAGGGAGGAGACCATGTCGCCCATCGCAACCCTCATCGTGACGATCGTCATCCTGGCGATCGTCATTGCCATCGCCGTCTATCTGATGAACTGGCTCTATCGGCGGTCCTCCAAGGAGGTGGCCTTCGTGCGCACCGGCCTCGGCGGCCAGAAGGTGGTGATGAACGGTGGCGCTTTCGTGCTGCCCATCATCCATGAGGTGATCCCGGTCAATATGAACACGCTGCGCCTGGAGGTGCAGCGCGGGCGCGAGCGGGCCCTCATCACCAAGAACCGGATGCGGGTCGATGTCGTTGCGGAATTCTATCTCCGCGTCCAATCGACGCCCGATGCCATCGCCAATGCCGCCCAGACCCTGGGCCAGCGCACCATGCATCCCGAGGCCCTCAGCGAGCTGATGGAGGGCAAGTTCGTCGATGCGCTGCGCTCCGTCGCCGCCGAGATGAGCATGGAGGAGATGCATGAGAAGCGCGGCGAGTATGTGAAGCGGGTGAAACAGGCGGCGGCCGAGGACCTGCTGAAGAACGGGCTTGAGCTGGAGACGGTCTCGCTCACCGGCCTGGACCAGACCAATATGGAGTTCTTCAACCCCTCCAATGCCTTCGACGCCGAGGGCCTGACCCAGCTCACGGAGCAGATCGAACGGCGCAAGAAGATCCGCAACGACATCGAGCAGGATACGATGATCGAGATCCGGAACAAGAATCTGGAGGCGGAGAAGCAGTCCCTGATCATCGACCAGGCCAGTGAGGCCGCGCGCCTCGATCATGAGCGGACATTGGAGATGCGCCGGGCCGGGCAGCGCGCCGAGGTCTCGCGCGAGCGCGCCCAGCAAGAGCAGCAGTCGGAGCAGGCCCAGATCGCCGCCCGTCATGAGGTCGAGCGCTCGCGCATCGCGACCGACCTGGAGTTGCAGGGCGACCGCATCCATCAGGAGCAGGAGATCCAGCGCCTGGAGGTGGAGCGGCGCAAGGCCCTGGAGCTGGCCGAGCAGCAGCGCGCCATCGCCATCGCCCAGGCTTCGAAATCCCAATCCGAGGCCCAGGCCGAGGCGGAGATGGCCCGGGCCAAGGCTGTTTCCGCAGAGGAGAAGGTGTTCAGCGCGCGGGAGACCGAGGTGGCCGAGCGGCGCAAGGCGATCGAGCTGATCCAGGCTGCTCAGGATGCCGAGCGCGATGCGCTGCGCATCAGGATCGGGGCCGAGGCCGAGCGGCTGGCAGCCGTCGACCGCGCCGACGCCCAGCGCACCAACGCCGAGGCCGAAGCAGAGTCCGACAAGATTCGCGCGCTCGCCTCGCGCCTGCGCTACGAGATCGAGGCCGAGGGCACGCGGCTGATGAACGAGGCCCAGAATACGCTCTCGCCGGAATCCCGCACCTCGGCCATGCGGCTGCGCCTGCTCGACCGGCTGGAGGGGATCATCCGCGAAAGCGTCCGGCCCATGGAGAAGATCGACAGCATCAAGATCCTGCATGTGGATGGGCTGGGGGGCGGCAATTCGCGCTCCGGTCCCGAGGGCAGCGGCAATTTCGCCGACAGCATGGTAAATAGCGCTCTACGCTACCGGGCCCAGGCACCCCTGGTGGATTCATTGCTGAAAGAGATGGGGTTGAGCGGCAGCGATCTCACCAAGCTCGGCAATATGATGCGCGAGCCGGTGGGCGCCGACGGTGACGACGAATTGAAATAGCTTCAAACGGGAGGAAGCGACATGGTGAAGGTTCATATATCGAGCGTCATCGACGCCCCGGCCGATCGGGTCTGGGCGGCGATCCGGGATTTCAACGCTTTGCCCAAATGGCACCCCGCCATCAAGGACAGCCACATCGAGGGCGGGCTGCCCGCCGATCGCGTGGGCTGCATCCGCAATTTCAAC
>DATHQQ010000342.1:0-6130 GCA_035482595.1 Verrucomicrobiia bacterium | reverse complement strand
CGATGAGCATCGAAAGAGCGCGGCAGCTCCGCAAGAACCTCACCGACGCTGAACGCAAGCTCTGGAGGTATCTGCGCCGCAAGCAGATCGAGGGGCATCGGTTTCGGCGTCAGGTTCCGATCGGCCCTTACTACGTCGACTTTCTCTGCCTGGAGCGCCGGCTGATCATCGAGGTCGACGGCGGGCAGCATGCCGACAGGCAAGCCGAGGATGCCAAGCGCACCGCTTGGCTGGAGAACCAGGGATTCCGAGTCATGCGCTGTTGGAACAACGAGGTCCTGCAGAATTTCGAAGGAGTCATAGGGGCTATCCTTCTGGCGCTTCGCCCTTGACCACGAACCCCCCTTCCCAACCTTCCCCCGCAAGGGGGGAAGGGGTTTTAGCGAGCGCGTCTCAGGCGTTCGTGAGAGTAGCGCCGCCGGTTTCCGCCTCGCGCCGCTTCATCTGCTCGCGGAACACCGCCAGGAAGTCGATGGGATTCAGCATCACGGGGGGATAGCCGCCGTCATGGGTGGCCTTGGCAAGCACCTCGCGGGCGAAGGGGAACAGCAGCCGCGGGGCCTCGATCATGAGCAGCGGGGTCACATGCTCCTCTTCGACGCCGGTGACGTCGAAGAGCCCGGCATATTCGAGCTCGACGAGATAGACCGTTTCCTGCTCCCGCTGGGCGGAGATGCCGAGCACGAGGCTGACCTCATATTGCATGGGCGCGATGGTGCGGGCGCGGACGTCGAGGGTGAGCTGGGCGCGCGGGACCTCGCCGCGCAGCATATGCACCATGGGCGCGCCCGGATTCTCGAAGGAAAGATCCTTCAGATATTGGGTCAGCAGCTTCAGCGGGGGCGTCCGCATGCCCGCTCCCTCACCGGGTTCGTTCCCCGGGGCGTTTATCGTCTCGTCGGTCATGAAGTCGTCCTGGTCAGTCTGGGAAAGGCAGGTCGTGAAACGGGCCTCTGGCTATCACGTTCGCCGGGGCTCCGCCACATCGCTCGCCATGAGGTCCTTGGCTTCGCCGCTATGAGGATCGAAGCGCAACAGATGCCCATTGGGCACGCGCAAGCCCGTGAGGGCGCGGATGAAGCCCCAATGGCTGACGATGGCGGTACGCTGCCACAGGGGATCGCCGATCGTGGAGCGGCGGAAGGCCTGGGCGCGCTCGGAGAGACCTTCCTCGGTCTCGTCGAGATCCGGCCACCAGCGCTCCTCCAGATGGGCGAAATCCAGCGCCGGCCAGCGCTCGGCCAGGGTCGAGCGCGGCGACCCGATGTCGCAGTGGAACAGGCAATGCTCGCGCACCAGGAGATGGACCTCGATGGGCAGGCCGAGTTCGCCGGCGACGATCTCGGCCGTCTCCAGGGCCCTCGTATAGGGGCTGGCGATCAGCCGCTCGACCGGAAAAGCGGCCAGGGCCACGGCGGCGGCCCGGGCTTGGCGCCTTCCCTCCTCGGTCAGCCGGGGATCGGGAATGCCGGGATCCACCCGGGTCGCATTGAAGGCGACGTTGAACTCGGACTGGCCGTGGCGCAGGAGAATCATGGCGATACCCGGATCGGTCGAGGCCAGAGAGGGAACTCGGACTGGCCGTGGCGCAGGAGGATCATGGCGATACCTGGATCGGTCGAGGCCAGAAGGGGAAGTCGGACTGGCCGTGGCGGCCCGGGCGACTCCGTACGGCTTGCCCTTCGGCCGGCAATTCCCTATGTAAGGTCGGTTAGCGGCCACCATCTAGCGCAACCATGCGGCGCGGTCCAGCCAGCCGGCTGTCGCCAAGGTGGCCGCCGATCGCGCGGAATTGATCCGGGGACCCATGGGCGGCGGATTTCAATATCTGGATCTGATCTTCTTCGGCATCGTTGCCGTGTTCCTGGTCTTGCGATTGCGCAGCGTGCTGGGCAAGCGCACCGGCAATGAGCGCCCCCGCGACCCCTTCGCAGGCGCCCCGGCCAAGGATCAGCCCGTGGCCGCACGCGCGCCCAACGGCCCGATGCCCGATATCGCCGCCAAGCCGTCCATCGGCGGGCCGATCGTGGGCACGCCGGTCGCCTCCGGCGTGGCGCGCATCCGCGCCGCCGATCCCAATTTCGACGAAAGCCATTTCATCGCCGGGGCCCGGGCCGCCTTCGAGATGATCGTCGGCGCCTATGCGGCGGGCGATGCCGGGGCGCTCAGGCCGCTGCTCAGCGACGAGGTCTTCGCCAATTTCAACCGGGCGATCGAGGAGCGGCAGAAGAACGGCCATACCCTCTCCACCACCTTGGTGGGCATCCGCTCGGCCGAGATCATTGAGGCCGATCTGCAGAACCGCAACGCCGTGGTCACGGTCAAGATCGTCTCCGACCAGATCAACGTCACCCGCGATGGCGAGGGCAAGGTGGTCGAAGGCGATCCTGCCGCCGTCACCAGCGTCACCGACATCTGGACCTTCTCGCGCAATACAAGGGCGCGAGACCCCAACTGGACCCTGGTCGCCACCCGCAGCCCGAGCTGACCGCGCAATTATGGGCCGCCGCCTGGGCGTCCTGCTGCTGCTGGCGGGGTTGAGCGCCTGCGCATCTTCGACGCCGACCTCGCCCCCGCCCACCACCTCATCCGCCGCCGCTCTGCGGCTCGAGCCCGCCGCCTTCACCGAGATCCCGGGCTGGGATTCCGATGACCAGGCGGTGGCCCTGGCGGCCTTCCGCCAAGGCTGCCGGAAGATCCTGGCCCTGGCGCCGGGCGCGGCCCTTGGCCCGGCCGCGGTCGCCGGCCGCGCGGCGGATTGGCAGGCGGCCTGCCGCCAAGCCGCCCGGCTGCCGGCGGGCGACGACAGCGCCGCCCGCGCCTTCTTCGAGGGCGCCTTCCGGGCCTTTGCCCTCAGCGACGCCGGCGGCAGCCAGGGATTCTTCACCGGCTATTACCTGCCCCGGGTGGCGGGATCGCGCCGCGCCCAGCCCGGCTATGGCGTGCCCCTCTATCGCAAGCCCCCGGATCCCGCGGCCTATAGCCGGGCGGAGATCGACGCCGGGGCCTTGGCCGGTCGCGGCCTCGAGCTGGTCTGGCTCGCCAGCCCCATCGATGCCTTCTTCGTGTCCGTCCAGGGCTCGGCCGAGATCGCCCTTCCCGACGGACGGGGCATGCGCATCGGGGTCGCCGCCACCAATGGCCGCGGCTATGTCGCCATCGGCCGGATCCTGATCGAGCGCGGCGAGATTCCCGCCGAGCAGATGTCGCTGCAGAGCCTCCGGGCTTGGCTCCTCGCCCATCCGGGCGAGGCCCGGGCGCTGATGGAGCAGAATCCGCGCTATGTTTTCTTCCGCGAGCTGCCGGGTGCCGACACCATCGGCAGCCAGGGCGCGGCGCTCACCCCCGGGCGCAGCCTCGCGGTGGATCCCGCCTTTCTGCCTTTGGGGGCGCCGATCTATGTCGAGACCACCGATGGCCAGGGCAATGCGATGCGCCGCCTGATGGTGGCCCAGGACACGGGCGGCGCCATCAAGGGGCCGCTGCGGGCCGATGTCTATTGGGGCGGCGGGCCGGAGGCCGAGGCCCTGGCGGGGCCGATGAAATCCCCCGGCCGGCTGTTCCTGCTGCTGCCCATCGGCGTCACGCCGCCGTGACAAAGCGCCGCCCGAGGGAGGATGAGAGCGCCCTCTGGCGGGCGGCGATGGGGGATGTCCGCCCGCTGAAGAAGAAGGGGCCCGATCGCGCCTTGCCCCCGCCCAAACCCGTAGCGTTGGAGCCGGCGGCCCCCAAGCCGAAGCCGCGGCCCAAGCCCCGCCCGGCGCCGCCACCCGCCGCACCGGCGCGGCTGGTGCTCCCGCCGCCCGAGCTCGAGCATGGCAAGGCGACGGGGATCGACCGCCGCTCCTCCGACCGTTTGCGCCGCGGGCGGCTGCCTATCGACGGCCGCCTCGATCTCCACGGCATGACTCAGGCCGCGGCCGCGGTGCGGCTGGAGGAATTCCTCGCCCGGGCGCAATCGGCGGGCAAACGCTGCGTCCTGGTCATCACCGGCAAGGGGCTGGCCAGGGGCGGCATCTTGCGCGAGCAGGTGCCGCGCTGGCTGAACCATTCGCCCAACCGCGGCCGGGTTCTTGCCTTCGACTATGCCCAGGCCCAGCATGGCGGCATGGGAGCGCTCTATGTGCTGCTGAAGCGTCGGCGGGACGCATGACCCCCTTCGGCCGGCGCCTGCGCGAGCTGCGCCGCGAGCGCGGCCGGCGCCTGAAGGACATGGCCTTGGCGCTGGGCGTCTCCGAAGCCTATCTCTCCGCGCTCGAGCACGGCCACCGCGGCCGGCCCGGCGGCGGCTTCGTGCAGCAGGTCTCGGCCTATTTCAATCTCGCCTGGGACGATGTGGACGAGCTGCGGCGCCTGGCCGAGCTCTCCCATCCGCGGGTGGTGGTGGACACCTCCGGCCTCGATCCGCTGGCGACCGAGCTGGCCAACCGCCTGGCGGAGACCATCGCCGGACTCGATCGCGAAACCCTGCAGGAATTGCTGGCGCGGCTGGAGAAGCGCTGAATTCCTTGTGATTTTCCTTGTCGTCATCCCGGCGAAAGCCGGGGGCGTGCGGCCAACTGCTGATCATGTGGCCCCTGGACCCCGGCTTTCGCCGGGGTGACGGATGAGAGGGGCCTACTCAGACTCTACGTCCGCCCGGCGTCCTGGCGGGCCATCCAGCGGCCGACAGAATCGACCAGGCCTTCGTAATCCTGCTCCAGCGCGCCGGTGTCCTCGTCCTTTCCGGCATCGATGCGCTGGCGCATCTCGTCGTAGCGGCGGCGCGCCTGGATGACTTCCGCCGATGTCTCGGGATCGTCGACGCGGCGCTCGAGCTCGCCCAGCCTCTGGCCCAGCTCGGCGAATCGACGGCGGAATTCTGCCTGCGTGAGATGTGCTTTCATGGGGTCCTCCGACAGAGAAACGCGGGCGGAGGGTGGCGAGTTCCTAAAGCTCCGTCCCCACGGTGACCGTCATGCCGCCGTCGACGGTCAGAACATGGCCGTTGACGTAGGAGGAGGCGGCGCTGGCGAGGAAGACGGCGGGGCCCACGAGCTCTTCCGGCTCGCCCCAGCGATGCAATGGCGTGCGGCCGCGGACCATGCCGTCGAATTTGGCGTTGCTCAGCAGAGGGGCGGTGATGTCTGTGGCGAAGAAGCCCGGTGCGATGGCGTTGCAGAGGATGCCCTTGGGCCCGAGCTCGGCGGCGAGCGAGCGCGTGAGGGAGAGAAGCCCGCCCTTGGCCGCGGCATAGGCTGCGATCTCGGCGCGGCCGACGAGGCCGATGGCCGAGGCGATCATGATGATCCGTCCCGCGCTCGGGGTCTGCTTCAGCATGATCGCCGCCCCCAGCTGGGCCAAATGGAAGCAGGCGGTGAGATCGATATCGATGATGCGCTGCCAATCCTCCGCCGTGACCTCGAGCACCGGCTGGCGCTTGGTGACCCCGGCGTTGTTGACCAGGATGTCGAGCCGGCCGAGATCGCGCGCGATTTTCGCCAGGGCTTTTGCGGCACCGGCGCGATCGGTGACGTCGAAGGGGGCGGCGCTGGCCTTCAGCCCTGCCGCCGTCAGCTCGGCGACCCGGGCTTCGACGCCCGCGACCTTGGTGCCGTTGATCGCCACATGGGCGCCGGCCTCGGCCAGGCCGCGGGCGATGCTCCACCCCAGGCTGCGGGTCGATCCGGTGACGAGCGCCACCCGGCCCGCAAGAGAGAAAAGCCCCATCTGGTCCCCCGCCATGACGCCCCGTCTAAAGGATGAACTTGCTGAGATCGGTGTTGCGGGCCAGCGGCGCCACGCGCTCCTGCACATAGGCGGCATCGATGGTGATCTGCTCGCCGGCCCTGTCGGCGGCGCTGAAGCTGATCTCCTCCAGCAGGCGCTCCAGCACCGTATGCAGGCGCCGCGCGCCGATGTTCTCGATGCTGCCGTTGATCTCCGCGGCGAGATCGGCCAGCGCATCGATGGCATCGGGGGCGAAATCCAGGGTCACCTTCTCGGTCGCCAGCAGGGCCTTGTACTGCTTGATCAGGCTGGCCTCGGGCTCCGTCAGAATCCGCTTCAGATCGTCGCGGGTCAGCGCCTGGAGCTCGACGCGGATCGGCAGGCGGCCCTGAAGCTCGGGCAGGAGGTCCGAGGGCTTGGC
>DATHQQ010000341.1:0-6351 GCA_035482595.1 Verrucomicrobiia bacterium | reverse complement strand
CAGCGCAGCAGCTCCTCCACATCCATCGCCAGCATGTTGCGGTAGAGCATGGTGGTCGGCTTGACATAGGATTCCGAGAGCGACAGCGCCGGCAGCTCGATCGGCAGACCTCCCGCCTGCAGAATGCCGTGCTTGATGTCCTCCACGCGATGCTTGAAATGGGCGTGGCAGGGGTTGATGTCCGACCAGGTATTGATGATCGCCACCACCGGCCGGCCGACCCAATCCTCCGGCCCATAGCCCATCTGCATGAAGCGCGAACGATGGCCGAAGGCGCGCAGATCGTCGGGCGCGAACCAGCGGGCGCTTCTGAGCTCAGAGGCGGTCTTGCGTCGTGCCGGCATGGGGTGGTCCATTCGTCGAGGATCTCGGCGTTGCTGGGCGAGACCGCCCCAGAGCCTGCCGTCCCTTCCCAGTGACGCAAGATCGGCCACGATGCCATGGGCGTCAATACATGTCTGCGTCCAGCCCTCGCGCACAGGCTGTCGGGAACATTGCGCCCGGCCGGCGGGGCGAAGGATGTGGATTGCAGCGGGCGCATAGGTGCCTTGCTGGCCGAGTAGAGCACCATGGCGACGGCGCGATTCAGCCATGAAATTAACGTAATCCTGTAGTGCGGCCGCAGGAATTTTCTCGCGGAGGCGTGCATAGCCATGAGAATCTTGGACGGTTCTCGGCCGGCTCCGGGCCACGAGGGAAGGAGCCAAGGGCCCCGCTTGTTGTCGGGGCGTAGCCAATGGCGGCGCAGCCTGGGGCGTCCCTGCGGCCTCTCACGTAGAGAAGGTCATGGGAGAATATCTACATCCACGCATGATGCTGCGTCCCGGCGATGTCGCGCGCCGGCACGAAGCAAGCTGGCGCGGCCTGACGGCGGAGAGCGTTCAGTTCACCGCCACGGAAGGTTTCGAATACGAATTCCGCGCGCCTTGTCATCTGCTCATCGCCGCTGACCGAGGCATCCGGATCAAGGGCGAGACTCGTGTCGAAGGCGTTGTCGCCTCGAGCCGGCGGGACATCGGACGCACGCTCTCCTTCATCCCCAAGGGCTATCTCTTGCGCGGCTCCTTCCTGCCGCGGGTTCTGCCCCGCACGGGATATCTCTATGTCGATCCCGCGACGCCTCTGGCCGATGCCGAGATCGGCTTCGCCGATATGGAGTTCGAGCCGCGGCTGTTCTTCACCGATCCCGCGCTCTGGACCACGGCCACGAAGATCCTGGGCCTGGTCGATTCACCGGAGGGGATCAGCCGGCTCTATGCCGAGACCCTGACGGCGTCGCTGGCGATCGAGCTGACCCGGCTGCGCGCCGGCGACGGCGCGCCGCTTTCGGCGGAGCGTGGCGGGCTTGCCGGCTGGCAACGCCGGATCGTCTGCGACTTCATGAACGACAACCTCGACCGGGACATCTCCCTGGAAGAGCTCGCCGCCTTGGCGCGCCTCAGCCCGACGCATTTCTGCCGGTCCTTCACCCGCTCCATGGGCATGCCGCCGCATCAGTATCAGGTCCATCAGCGGGTCGAGCATGCCAAGCATCTGCTCGCCGATACCGACCGCTCCATCACCGAGGTCGCCATCGCTGCGGGCTACAGCGCGTCGAGCAATTTCGCCACGGTATTCCGCCGGGTGACGGGGGTGAGTCCGCGGGAGTTTCGCCGCAGCCTGCAGTGATCGGCAGGCCGGCGTAACGCACGGGCCGGCCGCAGGGCTTCCGCCAGTCTCTAGTCGAGGTAAGGCGATCGGTCGGCTGTGCGGATAGGAATTAAAACCCATGCCCCGTCGGGTGCTCTGAATTTGGCCTTGCTCAATCCATTATGTTCATGTTATGTTCTAGATATAAAATACCATCGGAGGTTGTGGACCATGGCCGCCGTTCTGGGAACAAACCGTTTTCGCCTCACCCCTGTCGCAGAAGGCCGCGGCGTCTCCTGTGATATTCGTGGGTGCTACGTCGGTAAGGAGCCGCTGCTGACGCGGAGTCGCGATACGAGTGGTCGGGAGCTCTGGGCAGCTCGGCCACAGTCCGAGCTCGAGGAGGCGTTGAGCGCTCGCTACGGCCATCCCGTCGATTTGTCGGCCAAGGTTGACGGGCTTGCCGCCATTGCCGACGCTCTCAACCGGGGCGATGTCTTCCGGGCCCAACTCGGCACGCTCGCCCTCAAGCTTCCGCATCCGCCGGTACCTGCCATCGGCGATTCCTCTTCGCCGCGTATAGCGGCCCTCCTCGATGCCAGCAACATGCTGAGGCGGGAGCAGAAACCGACATCCCCCGGCACCAATAATTGCAGAGGGGGAGGTTCGTGCTCATCGTCGGCCAACGACAATGGCGGTTCGAGATATGCCGCCGACCCGCGAATCCAACCAGCTCAGGAAGTACTGCCGTTTCCGGGGATTTGGGAGATGCCTTGGGCGCGCCCTTGGATCAGGCCGGCGCCACCCACTGTACCGTGGGATCTTTATCGGCCGGAACCTGTTCGGCCAGATATGCCGTGGTTCGGGCCGAATTACTATCAACGAAAGGACGGTGCCTCACCACCTTCTGGGAAACGCAATCCCTACAACTCTCCAAAATGCAAGGAAGAACGGGCGGCCGCCGACAAATTTTGTCGTGATTTAGAAAGAGCTGGATTTGGCAAAGACAACCTCAGGGGAATGGGCCTTACTTTTGAGGACTGCTGGCATGGCCAAGTGTCGGTAGAATGCGGCGGTAAGCCACCCCCTCCTCCACTGCCAAGGCTAACCGCCTAGCCGACAATCACAGGGCGCCATGGATATCACGCATATCACCTTCGGCATGCGCGGCGATGGATCGCTCCGTGCAGTACTGAAGCGGGCGGGCCGCCGTGATCGAGTCGTGCGGCTGTGGGACGACTTGAGTCTAGGTCCCATCGACCCACCGGAGCCGAAGGCCCGATGGGCATGGGCGAAGAGGGAACTGGGACTCTTTCCTTATTCCCAATATCTCTTTGTAAAAAAGAACAATGCTTGGGATATCGCCTTGTCGTCGGACGTACGCCTCGTCGCGTGGGTCGCCCGCCGATGGAGCCATGAGTATTGCGGATTCCTCGAATGGCTGTGGCGCCTCGGCGACGGGCCCTGCGATATCGTCGATCTCCACGACGTCGAGTTGGATCGGCGCAATCGTGACGGCACAGTCGAGCGCAACAGCGTGCCCTGTCTTGCGGCTCTCTCTTCCGAGCAGATTCTTGACCATGCGCTATGGGATCTTGCCAGACCCCTTACCAGCGAGAGGCGGCAGAATTATCGAGATATCTGGCGCAGGCTCCGGGAGGAGAATGCCGCTTTCCGCGTAGTCAGAGATGGAAAGCTCATTTCCGCACCAATCGCTTATTACGACGATCTCCTGTTGTCGCAGGCCAGCGACAGATACCTAAAAATTGCCATGATCGCCGCCCGTGCAGGCCGACGAGAACCGCCCGCCGAGATCTGCGACTACATCTTCCATGGTCGTCTCCATAAACTCATCCGGCCAGGGTTTTTGGAGACTCAGGGAGACATTGACCAGATGGGATACGGCGAGGTTCGGCTGCCGCGAAAGGCCGGCGTCGGCGCGCTCGAAGTTTGCGGCGAATGACAAAGGAGCCCATCATTCACACCACCTTCGGGATGGACGCCGACGGCGTGTTGCGCGCGGCGCTGAAACAGGCTGGACGGCGCGAACGGGTCGTGCGTCTCTGGGACGATCTCAGCCTTGGTCCCATTGATCCGCCCGAGCCGGCGGCCCGATGGGCGTGGGCGAAGCAGGAGCTTGGCCTCTTCCCGCATGACCGGCCTATGTTCGCGGAGAAGAACAATGCCTGGGAGGCGGCGCTGTCCGCTCCCGGTCGCCGCATCGCCTGGGTGTCGCGGCGAATGCCGCATGAATATTGCGGCTTTCTGGAGTGGCTCTGGCGACTCGGCGACGCACCCTGCGATGTCGTCGATCTCCATGACGTGAAATTCGATTGGCATTTGCGCGACGGCACGGTCCGGCGTCAGGGGGTGCCCTGTATAGGTTATATCCGGGAGGAGCATATTCGCGACAACGCCTTCTGGGACCTCGCTCGGCCTCTCACCGCCGCGAGGCGCCGACGGTATCGGGAAGACTGGCGGAAGCTGCGGGCCGAGAACGCCCCTTTGCGGGTCCTGAAAGGCAGCACCCTCGTCTCGGCGCCGATTTCTCACTACGACGGCTTGATTCTTTCCCACACGAGGCGGCGGTGGCTCCGGAAAGTGGCTCGGGTCCTTGGTCGGTCCTTCGGCCTGGGCCCGCATCACAAAGCCTGCCTCTATCTGTTTCATGGGCGCGTACACAAGCTCGTCCAGGAGGGCGTGCTCGAGGGGGAGGGAAATATTGCTCACATACGATTTAGCCAAGTCCGGCGAATTGGGAAGGCCGAAGCCGCCGCGCTCTGATATTGCGCCTCAGCCGGCGCCGGCGGGCGGCCGCGGCCGCGTCTCCGGCATCGCGGCCCAGACGAAGAAGACCGCCGCTACGCCGGCGAAGGTGAGGGCCGAGAAGGCGAAGGGCTCGCCCGCACGGTCGGCGATCCAGCCGGCGACGCCGGTGCTGGCGGTGGCGCCGATGCCGATGGCAAAGCCGATGAAGCCCAGCGCCAAATTGAAATGGCCGCTCCGCCCCGCGATATCCGCGGTGATCAGCGGCAGCAGCACGCCGAGGCAGGCGCCGGCGATGCCGTCCAGCACCTGGACGAAGACCAACGTCGTCGGATCGGTGGTGACGGCGAAGAACATGCCGCGCAGCGGCAAGGTGCAAAAGCCCAGCAGGAGCACGAAACGCCGGCCGCGGCGCTCCGCCAGCACGCCAACGGAGGGCGAGAGCAGCGCCACGACGATCTGGGGCACCACGATGCAGGCGGCGATGAACAGCGCCGCCTCGCCCCCCGCCCGCTTGGTCAGGGTGCTGCCCGCCAGCGGCAGCATCGCCGCATTGGCGAAAGTGAAGAGGGCGGCCGACAGAGCGAAGATCACCAGCCGGCGGTCCGTGAACAGCTTGGCGAGGTCCTTGGCCGTGCTCGACATCGGTTTTGCCGGCGCCGAAGCTTTCGCCTTCCGCAGGGGTGCCGAATCGCCGATGCCCGCAAGCGGCCGGAGCACGGCCAGCGCCGGCAGGGTCAGCACAGCGGTGAGATAGAAGACGAAGGCCTCGGGGAGATAGTAGCCGCAGGCCCCCATGAGCGCCGCGCCGACGCCGTTGCCGATGGAGGCGAAGCGGGCATTGCGCCCGAGGCGCAGGCCGAGGGCGCCGGGGCCGGCGATGGCCAGGCTGATGGCGGCGATCACGGGTCCCAACGTGCAGCTCGAGAAGCCATGCAATATCTCCGCCAGATATACCGAGAGCGGCACGGGCCAGATGGCGAAGAGCAAGGCGCTGAGGCAGAAGGCGGCAATGCTGAAGAAGCCGACGCGGGCCTTGCTGCGCGCCGCATCCACCAGCGCGCCGGCAGGAAGCTGGCTCGCCATCGCCGTGAGGGTGCCGAGGCTGAGGGCGAAGCCGATGGCCGCATCGGTCCAGCCCTGGGTGGTCAGATAGACGGCGACGAAGGGACCGAAACCGGTCTGGATGTTGGCGACGAAGAGATTAAGGAGATCGAGAGAGCGTCCCGCCCGGGCATCCACGGTTCCCGCATCCGCCACGCCGGCATCCAGGGTCGGCTCCCGCCCGCGTTTGGCAGAAGCATGTGCCCGCGGTGAATCGGCCGTGAAGTCACCGCCCGACATAAGGCGGGCCCGGCGCATTCGGGGGCGGACCCAGCATCCGCAGAGGCTCCACATCCGGCACGAATTCCGGGGCCGCCTGCACCTCGGCGCGATCGAGATGCAGCAGCACAGGGGCGTCGTGATTCTCCGGCCGGAAATGCACCAGGCGCCAGTCGATGGCGATCTTCCGGCTGCCGACGCCGAGGAAGCCGCCGAAATCGATCACCAGAGCCAGGGGCCGGCCGCTGCGGTCGACCACGATATCGACGACGGGCCCCAGATCCTCCCCCGCGAGATCCTGCGCCTTGCTGCCCAGGAGCGGCATGACCTGCCGGGCCGGCAGTTCCTTCGAATTATCTGGCAGCGGCTTGGGCGCGGCCGGCTGCGCGGGTTGCGTCGGCATGCGCTGCTGTTGCTCCGCCGACGGCCTCGGGGCATTGAGATTGGACTGCGCCTGGGCCAGCGGGTTTGCCGGCTGGCCGGCCGCGGCGCTGCCGGCCGCGGCCCCGGCTGCAAGTGCCAGGCTTATGGAAGCGGGGGCAGGGCACAGGCCGGCGAGCAGCAGCACCATCGCCGGCAGGGTTCGACCCGGCCCGGCGCGCGCCGCGATCATGCCCGGGTCGCCGCCGCCAG
>DATHQQ010000340.1:0-7198 GCA_035482595.1 Verrucomicrobiia bacterium | reverse complement strand
CGCCGCCATTCTGCATCCGCGCCTCGGCAAGCCGCTGCGCGCCGCGGTGGAGAAGGGCGCCGCCCTGGTGCCCTCGGCCAAGAAGCTGGGCGGGCTCGGCACCGCCATCGACGTGCCACTGGGCCATAAGGATGCCGCCTTCGTGCGCAGCCATTTCGATGCGGTGGAGATCCGCATCCCCGATGCCCCGCGCGGCGACGAGATCGTCGTCGCCGTGGCGGTCACCGACAGCGGGCGACCCCTGGCGCGTGTCGGCGGATTGCAGAAGAGCGAGATCAAGGGCGAGGACGGGTTGCGCTAGCAGAGCGGGCACGCTTCCCGGACGACCTCGCGAGCTTTGAATCCCAATAGGGCGGATTGCCGAAGGCTTGGCGCAGGCTGGCGACCAGGGCCTTGAGCTTGGCCGAGGCCCGGCGCCCCTCGGGATGGGCCATGAAGATGAACTCGTCTTGGGCCGGGCGTCCGATGTCGATGACCGTCAGCTTCCCGTCGGCGATCGCGTCCGCGGCAGCGAAGCTCGGCAGAAGGGCGATGCCGAGATCGGCGACCGCGGCATCGCGCATCATATCGCCGTTGTTGACGCGCAAGGCTGTCCGTGCCCGCACGGTCTCGCTTCCCTTCGGCCCGGCGAAGCGCCAATCGGCGATGCCGCGGTTGGTATAGAAGATGCCGCGATGGCTCTCCAGCTCGACCAGGGAGGCCGGCGTGCCATGGCGCTTCAAATAGCCCGGCGAGGCCACGAGGAGGCGCCGGCTGGGGGCGAGGCGCCAGGCCATGAGGCGTGATTCCTCGATCGGCCCATTCCGCAGCACTGCGTCATAGCCGTCCGCAGCGGCATCGACCCGGCGGTCGTCGAGATCGAGGGTGAGCTCGATCTCCGGGTGCCGCGCCAGGAAGGGATAGAGCGCCGGCCCCAGATGCAGGCGCCCGAAGGTCACGGGTGCCGACAGGCGGAGGGGGCCCGCGAGCCCGCCGCGGCGCTCGGCGAATTCGGCGGCGGCATCCGCCACATCCCGGGCGATGCGGGCTGCCCGCTCGAGGAAGGCTGCTCCATCCTCCGTCAGGGTCAGCTTCCGCGTCGTGCGGTGCATGAGGCTGGCACCCAGGCTGCGCTCCAGCTCGGCCAGGCGTTCGCTGACGACCGATTTGGAGAGGCGAAGGCGCCGCGCCGCCTCGCTGATCGATCCCGCTTCCGCGACCGCCACGAAGGTCGCGATGCCGTCCAGCTTCATTGTTCGTTCTTTCCGGAAATCAGTTTCTGGCTTTAGAGCCTAATCTCTGTGCCTTGTCCTCGCCATAACTAGGGCCAGGCCACGACACACCCCTCAGGAGAGCATCATGGGACGCCTATCGAACAAGGTTGCGATCGTCACCGGCGCTAGCGCCGGCATAGGCTGGGCGACGGCCAAGCTCTTCGCCGCGGAAGGCGCCAAGGTCGTTGTCGGCGCCCGCCGCGAGGCCGAGCTCAAGACATTGGTGGCGGAGATCGAGGCGGCGGGCGGCAAGGCCGTGGCGCTGGCCGGCGACGTGCGTTCGGAAGCTTATGCCAAGGCGCTGGTGGCGCTGGCCATCGAGAAATTCGGGCGCCTCGACGTCGCCTTCAACAACGCCGGCACCCTCGGCGAGGCAGGACCCAGCACCGATGTGTCCGAGGCCGGGTGGAGCGATGCCATCGCTATCAATCTCACCGGCTCCTTCCTGGGTGCCAAGCATCAGATCGCCGAGATGCTGAAGCACGGCGGCGGGTCGGTGATCTTCACCTCGACCTTCGTCGGTTACAGCTGCGCGTTTCCCGGTGTGGCCGCCTATGCCGCGAGCAAGTCCGGCCTGATCGGCCTGACCCAGGCGCTCGCAGCCGAGTTCGGCCCCCGGGGCGTGCGGGTCAATGCGATCCTTCCCGGCGCCGTCGAGACGGGGATGTATCGCGCGATGAACGATACGGCGGACAAGCAGGCCTTCATCACCAATCTTCATGCCCTGAAGCGCGTCGCGCAGCCGGAGGAGATTGCCCGCTCGGTGCTCTACCTCGCCTCCGACGATTCCACCTTCGTGAGCGGAACCGCCTCGCTGGTGGACGGCGGCCTCTCGATCACGCGAACCTGAACCCTCGTGGTTGGCTCTCTCTCTCCTTGGCGGCCGAGGTGCCGTGCGAAGATGAAAGACCTCGGCCGAAGCGCCTGAGTAGCATCTGTTGCCAGCCCTGTTGGGGAAAGTAAAGCAGGAGCAAGCCCCTGCGCGTATGGTTCATCAACGGCGCATCGCGCGGCTTTTGCCCCCGCCGCTGGGTGATATAGAGTCCGGATCGGGAGCCAGCCATCGGCACTTCCTCCGTGCGCTGCTTCCGTCACCGATGCAAGCGCGGCGCCGATGATCAACCCCAAGGCCCGGCCCTGCGAGGAATTGCTGGCCCGTTCGGTCGGCGGGGGCGCCAACTGCACCAAACGCCAGCAGCCCTGGGTCCTGGCGGCAGCCGTCCTCGGCTCGACCATGGCCTATGTCGATGAATCCGTCGTCAATGTGGCGCTGCCGGCGATGGAGAAGGATCTCTCGGCCTCGCTGGCGGCGATGCAGTGGGTCGTCAACGCCTATACCCTGAGCCTGGCCGCTCTGCTCCTGACCGGGGGTGCCGCGGGCGATCGGTTCGGCCGGCGCAAGATCTTCGCGATCGGGATCACCATCTTCGGAGTCACCTCCCTCGCTTGCGGCTTCGCCTCGAACGCCGCCCTGCTGATCGCGGCCCGCACCGCCCAGGGCCTGGGGGCCGCGCTGCTGATTCCCTGCGCGCTGGCGCTCATCGGCGCGGCCTACGGGGAGAGCGAGCGCGGCCGGGCCATCGGCATCTGGTCGGGCGCCACCGCCATTGCCGCGGGGCTGGGGCCGCTCCTGGGAGGGTGGCTCGTCGATCACTGGTCCTGGCGGGTGATTTTCCTGATCAATCCGGTCCTGGCGCTGCCGACGCTCTGGATCGCCATTCGCCATATTCCCGAAAGCCGCGATGCGATGGCACAGCAGCGTCTCGACTGGCAGGGCACGCTGCTGGCCTTCGGCGGACTCGCCAGCCTCGCCTATGGCCTGATCGCTGCCTCTGGCCGTGGCTGGGGGGATGGTCTCGTGCTGTCGTCGCTGCTCCTCGGCGTCGTCCTTCTGGCGGGCTTCCTGTGGCAGGAGCGGCGGAGTCCCAACCCCATGCTGCCGCCGGGGCTGTTCCGCTCGCCGATGTTCAGCGGGGTCAATCTCCTGACCTTGCTGCTCTACGGCGCTCTCGGCGGCGCCTTCTTCTTTCTGCCCTTCGCCTTCATCCAGCTGCACGGCTATTCGGCGGCGGGAGCAGGCGCCGCCTTTCTCCCCTTCACCCTCGTCCTCGGCTTGCTGTCGCGCTGGTCGGGCGGGCTGCTGGACCGCTTCGGTCCGCGCTGGCCGTTGATCGGCGGCCCCACCATCACCGCCCTGGGCCTGTTGCTTCTGGCCCTGCCCGGCGCGGGGGGCGCCTATTGGACCACCTTCTTCCTGCCCATGCTGATCATCGGATTCGGCATGGCGGTGACCGTCGCGCCGCTGACGACGTCGGTCTTGAACGCCGTCCCGGCGCATCAGACGGGCGTGGCCTCCGGCATCAACAATGCCGTCGCCTCCGTCGCGAGCCTCCTGGCCGTTGCCTTGCTCGGTACTATCGCCATTTCGGTCTTCGATCGGTCCCTCGACCGTCATCTGGATCTCATGGTGGCGTCCGCCGAGATCCGGCATTCCGTCGAAGCCCTGCGGGGCGGGCTCGTCGTCGGACCATCGGCGGGCAGTACGGCCGCCGCGACGGTTCACCGCGTGGCGGAGGAATCGCTGCTCGATACTTTCAGGCTGGTGGTGCTGATCGCGGCGGGCATGGCGCTCGCCGCGTCCCTCTCCGCGGCGCTGACTATTCGAGGCAGCGGGGCCGAACCGACCCGGCTGCAGAAGGCGCCCCTCCCGACATAGTCTAGTGCTGCACCACCTCCGCCACCTTCTCCGCCGGCGGCGTGTTGCGGCTGCGGCCGATGCGGACCAGCCCGTCGATGACCACCATGCCGACCCCCGGTAGATCGCCGAGGCGCACGGAATCGAGCAGATCCTTTCCGGCGCTGTGCTGGGCCTTGTCGATGAGGGCGAAATCGGCCGTCCGTCCGATCTCGATGAGCCCCGCGTCCAGCTTGCGCATGCGCGAGGTATTGCCGGTCGCAAAGCAGAAGGCCTGCTCGGCGGGCACCTCGCCCAGGCTGGAGAGCATGGCGATCATGCGCAGGATGCCGAGCGGCTGGACGCCGGAGCCGGCAGGGGAATCGGTGCCCAGGATCACGCGGTGGAGCTCGCCCAGCTCGCGCGCGGTATGGAGGGCGAAGAGGGCAGCCTTCTCATTGCCGTTATGGACGATCTCGATCGCCCGCTTGCATTGCTCGCAGAGGCAGCGGATCTGATCCAGGGGCAAGGCCGTATGGCCGCCGTTGATATGGCCGATGACATCCGCATCGGCCTCCAGCACGACATCCTTGTCGATGAGGCCCGATCCGGGAATGGAGGGGCCGCCGGTGTGGATCGTGCTCTGGATCCCGTATTTGCGGGCCCAGGCCACCATGCGCTTTGCTTCCTCGCCCGTCTTGACCCCGCCGAGACCGACCTCGCCCAGAAGGCGCACGCCGGCGGCAGCCAGCTCCTTGAAGTCCTCCTCCACCATGCCCTTTTCGATCACCGGCGCTCCGGCATGGACCTTGACCCCGGCCGGGCGAAAGGCGTCGAAGGCGCGCTGCGCGGTGATCGCCAGGGCCTTGACTCCAACGACATCCTTGGGCCGGCCCGGCAGATGCACCTCGCCGGCCGAGACCATGGTGGTGACGCCGCCATGGAGGAAGCTGTCGATCCAGTTGAGCTGGCTCTGGCGCGGCGTCCAATCGCCGAAGACCGGATGGACGTGGCTGTCGATCAGCCCGGGGGCAACTGTCGTGCCCTTGGCGTCAATGATTGTGGTCGCCTTCTCGCTGTCGACGTCCTTCGCCTTGCCGATGGCGGCGATCTTGCCGTCCATGGCGATGATGGTATCGGCGTCGAGAATGGGATTCTCGAGATCGCCCGAGAGCAGGAGCCCGATATTGCGGATCACCAGCTTGCCGGCGCCCGTACCGGTGGATTGTGCTTCAGCCATGTCAGATTTTCCTTAGAGCGCTATCCGGTTGACGCAACGTCGTTCTCTATCCCCATCGTCATTCCCGCGAAAGCAAGAATCCAGGGCAGCCAGCGAGATCCACGGCCCTGGATCCCCGCTTTCGCGGGGATGACGAAAGAAACGAATTTATCTTTCAGCCCGCAGCGATCTCGACCTTGTCGACGAGCTGCGCCCCGCGCGAGGACATGAAGTAGAGCCCCATGTAATGGGCGACGTCCTGGGGATGGGCGGCATGGGCGCCGAGGCCCAGGCTCTCCGCCGTCACCCGCGGCAGATGGTAGGTAGCGCAGGCACCCTCATAGACCATGATGTCCTTCAGGCTCGGCATCAGATCGTGGTTGCGGGCCGAGAGCAGGGTCAGAACGAAATCCATCACGCAGATGTCGGTGCAGACTCCCACCACCAGGACCTGCTCCAGCTTATGGCCGTTCACCCATTCGCTGACCAGATTGCGTCCGTCCGGGGCGATGGCGCCGACGAAGCCGTTGATGCAATCCTTGCGCACCAGGGTCGTATGGGGATCGCTCTCCAGCCAGAGCAGATCGGGCACCAGATTCTCTTCGCCCGTGCCGATCTCGCAATGGGGCGGGTAGGGGGGCTCGGGCTTGCCCGGGGTGTGGCTGTCGAGGAAGGCGAAGATCGGCCATTTGCGGCTGGTGAACTCCCGCGCCAGCCGGTTGGTCTCAGCGATCATCTGCGTCACCTGCGGATTCTCCACCGGCGGGGCCAGATAGCCGGCGCCCACCGTGGCGAAGCCATTCACTTCATCGACGATGACGAGCCCGGTGCGCAGGCCCGGTACCGGCCCATCGGCGAGCCGCAGCACGCCGAGCTTGATCGGCATGTGATGGCTGAGGGCGTCGACGACCTTGTCGAGCTCGATCATAGCCGGCCTCTTTTCCCGCTCCCGGAAGTGGCGAGCCTGGCCTCGCCCTGAATCTCGGCAATATTGCTCCGCCACGGGCTTCCGAGGCAAGTTGGGCCCTCCGCTTGGCTTTTCGGGGCGCCCGGGCATGGCCCCCGCGACGAAATGGAGCCTGCAATTTGCGATTCGCTGTGCTAAGCAGCCTTGAATCAGTCGGACGAATCCTCCCGGAACCGGTGTTATGAACGACATGTCGAAGCCCGCTGCTGTTAAAATGCCTATTCCTTTCGTGGACTTACAGGCGCAGCGCCGCCGGTTGGGCGATTCGGTGGAAGAGGGGATGCGACGCGTCCTGACCCATGGCCAGTTCGTCATGGGCCCCGAAGTGGGCCAGTTGGAGAAGGCGCTCTCCGAATTCTGCGGCGTTCCCCATGTGATCGCCTGCGCCAATGGGACCGATGCCCTGAACCTCGCCATGCGGGCGCTCGGGATCGGGGCGGGGGATGCGGTGATCGTGCCGGCCTTCAGCTTCTCCGCCTCGGTGGAGGCGGTGCTGCTGCTGGGGGCCACGCCGGTGTTCTGCGACGTGCAGACCGACAGCTGCAACATCGACATCAAGAGCATGGCGGGGGCCGTCGCGGCCGCGCGCGAGGCCGGGCTCAATCCCCGTGCCGTCATGCCCGTCGACCTTTTCGGCCTGCCGGCGGACTACGCCAGCCTCGATACCGCCGCGGCCAGCCATGGTCTTGCGATCGTCGCGGACGCGGCCCAGAGCTTCGGCGCCAGCCGCGGCAATCGCCAGGTGGGCGCCTTCGGCCATATCGCGGCCACCAGCTTCTTTCCCTCCAAGCCTCTCGGCTGCTACGGAGATGGGGGCGCCGTCTTCACCGCCGATGCGGAGGCCGCTGCACTCCTGCGCTCGCTGCGCCAGCATGGCGAGGGCCGCGACCGTTATGACACGGTGCGGATCGGCATCAATTCACGGCTGGACAGCCTCCAGGCGGCGGTGCTGCTGGCCAAGCTCTCCATCTTCGCGGAGGAGATCGAGCTCCGCCAGCAGGTCGCGGAGCGCTACAGCGCCGCTCTGGCCGATGTCGTGGAGGTGCCGGTGATCGACCGCAAGGCGCGCTCGGTCTGGGCCCAAT
>DATHQQ010000339.1:0-6826 GCA_035482595.1 Verrucomicrobiia bacterium | reverse complement strand
ATCGCCCATATGCATGTCCGCGATCCCGGAACAGGCAAGGGCAGCCGCAAGACGGAGTACTACCGCGAGGTTGTGAAGCGGGTGCGCGACAGCGGCACCGACATCATCATCAATCTGACCGCCGGCATGGGCGGCGATCTGGAGGTCGACGATCAGGATCCCCGCAAGGCCGGCCCGGGCACCGATCTGGTGAATGCCCTGGAGCGCCTGGTCCATGTCGAGGAGCTTCTGCCCGAGATCTGCACGCTCGATTGCGGCACGCTCAATTTCGGCGACGGCAACATGATCTATGTCTCCACCCCCAATCAGCTCCGCGCCGGCGCCAAGCGGATCCGCGAGCTGGGGGTGAAGCCGGAGCTCGAGGTCTTCGACACCGGCCACCTCTGGTTCGCCAAGCGCATGCATGAGGAGGGCCTGCTGGAGGAGCCGCCGATGTTCCAGCTCTGCCTCGGGATTCCCTGGGGCGCGCCGGCGGATACCAATGCCATGAAGGGCATGCGCGACATGCTGCCTGCCGGCGCCGTCTGGGCCGGCTTCGGCATCGGGCGGATGCAGATGCCCATGGTGGCCCAGGCCGTGCTGCTGGGCGGCAATGTGCGCGTCGGGCTGGAGGACAATATCTGGCTCGACCGCGGCGTCCATGCCAGCAACGGCACGCTGGTCCAGCGCGCCGTCGAGATCGTCCGCCTGATGGGTGCCCGCACCCTCAGCCCGGCGGAGGCGCGCAAGAAGCTGGGCCTTCGGGCGCGACTGTAGTTTCCAAAGCAAGGACAAGCGAGATGGCCGAGACGACGGAGATCCGCCGCGTCGCCCTGGTGGGCGGCGGCGTCATTGGCAGCGGCTGGGCGGCGCGCTGCCTCGCCCATGGGCTCGATGTGGTGGCGACCGATCCGGGGCCGGGGGCGGAGGAGAAGATCCGCGCTGGCGTCGCCAATGCCTGGCCGGCCTTGACCCAGGTGGGGCTGAAGCCGGGCGCCAGCCAGGCGCGGCTCAGCTTCGCCAAAAGCCTGGAGGCCGCCGTGGGCGAGGCCGATTTCGTCCAGGAGAGCGCCCCGGAGAACGACGATCTGAAGCGCAAGCTCCATGCCCGCATCGACGCCGCGGCCAGGCCCGCGGTCGTCATCGCATCCAGCTCCTCCGGCCTGCTGCCGAGCAATTTCCAGGCCGATTGCAAGCATCCGGAGCGGGTGCTGGTGGGCCACCCCTTCAATCCCGTCTACATGCTGCCCCTGGTCGAAGTGCTCGGCGGCAAGAAGACCTCGCCGGCCGCCATCGATACGGCGATCGCCTTCTACAAGCGCATCGGCATGCGCCCGCTGAAGGTGCAGGTCGAGGTGCCGGGCTATATCGCCGACCGGCTGCAGGAGGCGCTCTGGCGCGAGGCGCTGCACCTGATCGCCGACGGGGTCTGCACCACCGGCGACATCGACGATGCGATCCGCTTCGGCCCCGGCCTGCGCTGGTCCTTCTTCGGCACTTGCCTGATCTACCACCTCGCGGGCGGGGACGAGGGCATGGCGCATTTCATGGACCATTTTGGCCCCGCCCTGGAGCTCCCCTGGACCAGCCTCAAGGGCCCGAAGCTGACGCCCGAGCTCACCCGGCGCATGGTCGAGGGCACGAAGGTCCAGGCCGCCGGCCGGTCGGTCAAGGAGCTGGAGCGCTTCCGCGACGATTGCCTGATCGCCGTCAGCGAGGCCGTCGCCAAGGTAAGGGCCAAATACGGCATCGACGTCGATCCGGCCTGAGAGCCGCGATTCGGGACGAAACCAGGGCCGGCGCCTCAAAAAGGCGCCGGCCCTCTTGCGTTTCGGGCGGGTCCTGTGTCCCCGGCGCCCCAGGCGGGCGGGATAGTGCGGGCTCGGGGCAACCCCCTTGAAACCAAAACGGCTTTTTACCATTTTTCTTACTGTGGCGCCCAATCGGGGCCATTTTGGAGCCGTTCCAAGGATTGGAGGCTCCGGATCGCTCGCTCAAGAGAGGAGCAAATCGGATGTCGAGGATATCTCTGTTCAGCAGCCCGTTGCTGCTGGGTTTCGATCAGATCGAGCGGACCCTCGACCGCATCGGCAAGAATGCCGACAACTACCCGCCCTATAACATCGAACAGCTGGCCGAAAATCGCCTGCGCATAACACTCGCCGTGGCCGGCTTCGCCCGTGAGGATCTGGAGATCAAGCTCGAGACCAATCAGCTGACGATCCGCGGCAAGCAACCCGAGCAGGGCGAGCGGTTGTACCTGCACCGGGGCATCGCCGCGCGCCAGTTCCAGCGCAGCTTCATGCTGGCCGACGGCCTCGAGATCACGGGCGCCAATCTCGCCAATGGGCTTCTGGAGATCGATCTGCTCCGCCCGGTATCGGAGCCGGAGGTGCGTACGATCCCCATCGCCCAAGGCGCCCACGGCAATGGCCGCGTCGCCGTCGATGGAAAATTCCCGACGAGCCGCGGCCCAGCACAGGAGCAGGATGCATGAACGCCATCAACGACATTCGCCTCATCACACCCCAGGACCTGGCGGTGCTGGGGCTGCATAGCATGGCTTATCTGCGCAGCGTGACCATGGACGGCGCCGACGGCTACGGCATCTTCACCGCCGACGGCACCCAGGTCGCCTTCGCCCCCACCCGCGCCCTCGCCGAAGCCGCCGTGCGCGAATACGAGCTGGAGCCCGTCAGCGTCCACTGACGCGGCGAAGGCGCAGCCGACAAAGCGAAAGAGCCTCCCGGCGCCGCCGGGAGGCTCTTTCGTTTGGGGGAGGCCGCAGGACGACTACGCCGCGTGATGGCTCGCTTGGGGCTCGGTCAGGAGAGCGTAGAGGGCATCGGGATGCTCGGCGCCGCGGAGCTTCTCGCAGATCTGGCGGTCGCGCAGCAGGCGGGAGACCCGGGCCAGGGCCTTCAGATGGTCCGCCCCCGCCGCTTCTGGCGCCAGCAGGAGAAACACGAGATCGACCGGCTGCTCATCGACCGCGTCGAAATCGACCGGCGGATCGAGGCGCACGAAGAGGCCCTGGAGGCGCGTCAGTCCCGGCAGCTTGGCATGGGGGATGGCGATGCCGTTGCCGACCCCGGTCGAGCCCAGGCGCTCGCGCTCGAGCAGCGCGTCGAAGATCTGGCGCTCATGAAGCCCCACGAGATCGGCCGCTCGCCGCGAGATCTCCTGCAGCAGCTGCTTCTTGTTCGCCGCCCGCAACCGCGCCACGACGGCCGCGGGTGTGATCAATTCGTCGATATCCATCGATCCCCCTTTTGTCACGCGCCGCGATTGCCCTTGGGGTCGACCCAGCCGATATTCCCGTCAGGCCGCCGATAGACCATGTTCAACCCGCCATGGGCGCGGTTCACGAACATGAGCGCCCCGCTATCCGCCAGATCGAGACGCATCACCGCCTCGCTTACCGTCAGCGCCAGGATCTCGGCCTTCATCTCGGCCACCACCGTGGGCTGTCCGTCCCCATCGGCCCCGCCAGCGCCCTCATCGGCGCCCTCCAGCGTCGAGGCCAGCACATAGTGATCCGCCAGCTGAACCTCGGACGCCGTTCCGACCGGCTGCTTGTGGTGATCGCGCAGCCGGCGCTTGTGCCGGCGCAGGCGTTTGGCCAGCCGGTCCGCCGCGATATCGAAGGCGGCATAGGGCTGATCAGCAGTGGCCGCGCTCTCGGCGGTGATCCCGCGGCCGACATGCACCGTCAGCGAGGCGCGCAGGAGATGGGCCTCGCGGGAGAAGATCACCGTGCCGTCGATGGCGTCGCCGAAATATTTGCCGAAGACATTCGTCAGGCTCTGGCGCACATGCTCGCGCAAGGCGTCGCCCACGTCGATCTGTTGGCCTTTGACGATCAATTGCATCTATCGGGGTCCCGGTTTCCGGGCAGCACCGGCGCTGGGCAAATCCGCGGGCCGGCGCAAAGGCGGCAGACCATAGGGGCGCCGGTGGGGGCTGTCAAGCGACGGAGCTACTCCCTGAATGGCTTTGATTCTCCATGTTGGCGCTGGCCTCTCCGCTTACAAGGATGCCTTCCGGCGCCGCCGGTGCGAGGGCGGAATTCTGAGCATTTCCCGATACTTGGCGACGGTACGCCGGGAGAGCTCGATACCCTCCTCGCCGAGCCGTCGCGCGATCGCCTGATCGGAGAGGACATGGCCGCGGGGCTCCTGCTCGATGATCTGGCTGAGCCTCGCCCGGGCTGCCGCGGGGGCCATCCCCGCCTCCTCCCCCGGACCGGCCGCGGTGCCCGCGGACGCATTGAGTCGGCCGCCGAAGAAGGCGGCCAGGGCCAGCACGCCCCGCGGCGTGGCGGCATATTTTCCGGCGATGGCGCGGCTGACGGTGCTCTCATGCAGCTCCAGGGAGCGGGCGATCTCGCGCCGGGAGAGCGGCTTCAGCGCCCCCACCCCGCCTTCGAGGAAACCTGCCTGGCGCTTGACGATCACGCCGGCGACTCGGCGCAACGTGTCGGCGCGCCGGTCGAGGGCCCGCAGCAGCCACTGCGCCGCCGTGCGCTGGGCCTTCAGATAGGCGCGCGCCTCCGCGGCGGCGGCACCCATCGCGCCGTCTGAGGCGCCCTTGGGGGCATAGCCCTCGTTGATGGCGAGCCGGGGCAGGCTGTCGCCATTGAGCTCCACCTCCCAGCCGCCCTCGCCGTCGCTGGCGATGGTGAGGTCGGGGGTCACCGTCTGGACCGTGGCGCGCTCGAAGGCGAGGCCCGGGCGGGGATCCAACCGCCTGAGCTCGGCGATCATGGCATCGAGATTTTCCGCATCGACGCCGCAATGGCGCCGGAGCGCCTCGCGCTTGCCCTCGGCCAGGAGGTCGAGGCGCTCCAGCAGCCGCTGCAGGGGCGGATCGAGACGACCCTTATCGGCAAGCTGGAGGGCGAGGCATTCCGCCAAGCTGCGGGCGAAGACGCCGGGCGGGTCGAATTCCTGCAGGCGCGTCAGCACCGGCTCGACCCGCCTGACCTCGAGCCCCAGGCGGCGCGCGATCTCCGCCGGCTCCAGGGTCAGATAGCCCCCCTCGTCCAGGGCCTCGATCAGGGCCTGGCCGATCGCCCGGTCCTGGGCGTCGGCCAGATCGGCGCCGAGCTGGCCCATGAGATGCTCTTGCAGGCTGAGGCCCGCGGCGGGGGTATCGGTGGCCGCGTCACCCGCACCCCGCTGCCCCCCCTCGCCGCCGCGGTTGCGCGTGACGCCGGTGAAGAGGCGGTTCAGGGCCGGCGGCAGGGGCCGGGCCGCCGGCAGGCGCGGGCGCGGCTTCTGGGGCTGCTGCAACCGGGCCCGAGCCGCCTCCGGCAGGTCGGCGGCGGGCTCGAGCAGCGGATTCTCCGCCATGGCTTCGGCCAGGAGATCGGCCAGCTCGAGATTGGTGAGACCGAGCAGCTTGATCGACTGCTGCTGGGCGGGGGTCAGCCCGGTGGCGAGCCGCTGCATCTGCCGCGGCGCTGCATGCTGACCGAGGCGGGAGCGCAGCTGCACCATTTGGCTTGGCCCTAGAGGCTGAAGCGTTCGCCCAGATAGACGCGGCGAACGTCCTCGTCCATGACGATCTCCGCCGGCGAGCCTTCGCGCAGCACCTGCCCCTCATGCAGGATATAGGCGCGGTCGACGATCTCCAGCGTCTCGCGGACATTGTGATCGGTGATCAGCACGCCGATGCCGCGGTCCTTGAGATGGGAGACGAGATCGCGGATGTCGCCCACCGCGATGGGATCGATGCCGGCCAGCGGCTCGTCCAGCAGCATGAAGGCGGGCTGGGCGGCCAAAGCGCGGGCGATCTCGCAGCGCCGCCGCTCGCCGCCGGAGAGTGCCAGCGCCGGCGCCTTGCGCAGATGGGCGATGGAGAATTCGTCCAGCAGCTCGTCCAGCCGCGCCTCGCGCCGCGAGCGCTCGGGCTCGACGATCTCCAGCACCGAGCGGATGTTCTGCTCCACCGACATGCCGCGGAAGATCGAGGCCTCCTGCGGCAGATAGCCGATTCCGAGTCGCGCCCGGCGATACATGGGCAGATCGGTCACGTCATAGCCGTCGAGACCGATCGTGCCGGCATCGGCGCGGACCAGGCCGGTGATGATGTAGAAGCAGGTGGTCTTGCCGGCGCCGTTGGGGCCCAGCAGGCCCACCGCCTCGCCCCGGCGCAGCGACACCGAGACGCCGCGCAGCACCGGGCGCTTCTTGAATTTCTTCGTCAGGCCGCGAACCACCAGGCCGCTGTCATAGTCGTGCTCTTCGCCCGGGCCGGGGCCATGGGCGTCATGGATGAGGGCCGGTGCCGCGTCCCGGTTGCCCGCCCCCTCGGCCGGCTTGCGCGTGTCGGGGCGCAGCGGCGTGACCGTGGCGCGCGGGGCTTCGCCGGTGGCAGGTGATCCGGATCGGCCTGGCTTCACAGAAGGATCCGTCACGGTTTCTGAGTCCCGCCGGCACCCGCGTCGCTGCCCGGCAAGAGAGTCCCGCCCGCACTCTTGTCGCTGCCCGGGACCAGGAGTGTCTTCACTTGGCCCTTCCCGCCGGTGACCTTGGCTTTCCCTGTCTTGGTGTCGTAGATCGCATGATCGCCATTCAGCTGGTTCTTCCCACGGGTTATCTTCACGTCCCCATCGAGCGTGGCGATGTCGTTGTCCATATTGTAGACGGCTTTCGCGGCCTTCGCGATATCGCCTTTACTGTCGATGATGACATTGCCTGTAGCCTCGACCTGATAGAGCTTCTTCTGCCCCGTCTTCGCATCCTCGTGGAAATAGCCGACCAGCATATCGCCCTGGATATGCCGGGTCGGATCGGCGGCCACCGCATTGCCCCGGGCCACCACCGCGCCCTGCTTGGTCCAG
>DATHQQ010000338.1:0-2631 GCA_035482595.1 Verrucomicrobiia bacterium | reverse complement strand
GGCGCCTCGGCATTGGCCAGCGCCGTCGTCATGCTGCCGGCGTGATCGGGCGAGCCGTAGCGCCCGCCCAGGCTGAACTGCGCATTGACGTTCGGGATGACGCTGGCGGCGATGCTTCGATGCACCGGGTCGAGAGTCTGGCCGCCCAGATATTTCCCGTTCAGCACGTTCGTCAGATAGCCCGTGCCGGCATTCTCGGCCGCGTTGCCGTTGAGCCCGCGCGCCACGGCCGCCTGGTTGCCGGCTTGCGTCGCCGTCGAAGGATTGGCCACGGTATTGCCGGGGTAATAGCCCGGCCCCGGCGTGGTGTAGAGATTCCAATCCTGATCGGCGCCCTGCTTCAGGAAGGGCTGCAGCCAGGCGGGCGGCCCGCTGGCCTGCGTCGTGGTCGTCGTGTTTCCGCCACCGCTCGGCATGTCAAAGCTCCTTCCGCAAGACGACCCAGGGCACGGCCGAATAGCCTTCTTCCGCCAGCTTGCGCTCCCAGCCGAAGCGCCCGCCGGTCTCGACTTCCGTGCAGCCTCGCTCCTCGCCCCACCGCTCCAGCGATGCGACGATGGCGCGCCAGTTCTCCGGCAGCCGGCCGCAGACCCACAGGATCTGCAGCACCTTCGCCGCCGGATAGTCTTCGATCCCAGTGATGACGGCGCATTCGCCGCCCGGCCAGGTGAGCCAGAGATAGCGCCGGTTCTCCGCGATGGACCGGCGCAGCGCCGGCAATGTCCACCGGTAGCCCGCGCCGTGCTTCAGGCCGCGCGCGAGCAGCGGGGCGGCGACCGGCCAGAACCGATCGAGCTCGGCCGGCTGGATGCCCCGCAGGCCCGTCTCGCTCATCGATCCTTCTTGCCGCCGGTCTTGGTGATGGTCTTCTTCGTGGTCACGGCGGTTTTCGTTGCCGCGGTTTTTGTCGGCGTGCTCGCCACCGAAGCCGGCAGGCCCTGCTTCGTTGCCGGCTTCGCTGGCGGCGACGCAACGGGATGCGTCGGCACGAGCCCCTGGATGCCGCCGAGGCCGCCCAGGCCGCCCGTCCGCGCTTGCGGCTGCGGCGGAGGGTTCGGCTGCGATTGCGGCCTGCCGCCGCCCGCCGCCAGGAGGAGCCGCTGCTGGGCGGTTAGCTGGGGTGGTGGAGGCGGCAGCGGAGGCGGAGGCGGAGTGACTGGCTGCTGCTGGACCCTGGCCCCATGGGCAATCATGGCCTGCCCCAATGCCGTCTTGGCAAGGCCCGGGCTGATCCCCGACGGCGTAGGACGAGGAGGTGTCAGCGCGACGCTGCCATGGGGCTGCGGATGGATCCCGTGCTGCGCCAAGACGTCCACGAAATTGGCCACGCCAGGATCACGGCCCGGATGGCCGACAGTCCCGGGCGTTGTCCCGGGATGGCTGGGATCGCCGCCTAGCCCGCCTAGCCCGCCATTCCCTCCCCCGCCACCGGTCGGGGGTGGTGGCGGAGGCGGTGGCGGCTGCGTCACGGTCGGCGGCGGCGGCGTGAGCCCGGGCGTCGGGTAGGAGGTCGGCGCAGTGCCGATCTGATAGGGTTTCAGATCCCACCCCGGCAGCTTGCCGAAACGCCCGCCCGTCAGATCCGTCGTCGCCGTCGAAGACATCATCGGCGCGGTTGCGACAGGGATCGGGGCGGGCGGCAGGGTGACGGGAGGTGGCGCCACCTTGGGTTGCGTGATGGCCGGTCGCGGCTGGGTTTCGATGATCCCGCCCTGGCCCCGATGCTCGGCGCCCGAGCCGCCGGAATGCCCTCCGACATTGTCGCCGCCGTTACGCGCCCTTGCGTCCCCGCGCGCGCCGGCGCCGCCGCCGATATTCCCGGGGCCCCCGACATCGCTCGTGCCGGGCCCGCCGACATCATCGCCATAGAACTGCAACAGCCCCGTCCGGGGGTTGCGTGTCCCGACGCCGCCCATGAGCTTCAGCATTGCGGCCTCACGCGGGTCGAGATGGGCGATCAGCGAATCGCCATGGATGCCGCGGCTCGCCAGCGCGTGCTCGATGGCCTGGCGCCGCCGGGGATTGCGAAGCATGAGGGCGATGGAAGGGTGCATGGGCCTACCCGATCACGACATAGTTGAAGGTCCGGTCAGTCTGGGCGTTGTTGGCGTGGTGCATCACGACGCTGCCGGCGGCGGGCGGGTCGAAGTAGAGCGTCCCGTTGCCGAGCTCGGCCGCGGCATTGGCGGTGATCGGCTGGAGCAGCACGATGGAGCTGCCACCGATCAGCTGATCAGCGAGCGTGGTGGTCGCGGCGCCAGGGCTGAGGGTCTTCGCCCCGGTGCAATTCAGCTTGCCGCGCATGATGTTGTTGATGACGTCGCGCGCCTGGCGCAGCCACCCGAGAATCGCGCCCACCGCTCCGGCCAGCGCTGGCAGATTTGGCGCCGCCAGCCCCGAGGGCGGCGTATCCAGCGTCCGGAAGCTCACTGCCGCCCCTCCGCCTTCACGTCGAGATCGTCGAGCCCCATCAGATGCGTCCAGTTCGCCGCCGCCGGCATGGTGATCCGCCCGCGGACATAGCGCGCCGCGGTATTGAGCGGGCAGCTCCCCAGCGCATTGGCGCTCACCGGCGTGCCCCAGGTCACCGCATCGAACTGCCGGTTGCGCGTCCCCAGCTTCAGCGAGGGC
>DATHQQ010000337.1:0-2885 GCA_035482595.1 Verrucomicrobiia bacterium | reverse complement strand
CTGACGGGATATGACGGCGAGGGGGTGTCGGACTTCTTCGACTCGCCGATCTGGGGAAGCCTTCCACCGCCCATCGATATCGCCAAGCGCGGCTCAAAAGCCTTCCAGACATTCCAAGCCGAAGAGCCCGGCATCAAGCATGATATTCTGGTGGTGGGCACCGAGGCCGGAATCGACACGGCACTTTTCTGGAACGGCCAAAACTACGTCCTGTTCTCTCCGGCCGAAGAACCCTAGGCCGCTTTATCCCTTCCGAAGCAGCGCCGGAACTGATTGCCGCGGGCTGCCCGGTCGGCTACAGACACGGCTCGAATCGAATCCTCCCGGGAGAAATCCGTCTTGACCGCACCGATCCTGCCGCAGCCGTCGCTCGCGCCCGATGGCCGCCATGCCTGGGGACGGCTGGCAGCCTCCCTGGCGCTCAGCACCATCGGGGGCGTCGGATTGTGGTCGGCGGTCATCGTGCTCCCGACCATCGAGGCCGAGTTCGGCGTCGGGCGCGGCGGGGCGTCCCTTCCCTATACCGCGACCATGGTGGGCTTTGCCGTCGGCGGCGTGCTGATGGGACGGGTGGCCGATCGCTTCGGCATCCGGCTGCCGCTCATCTTCGGCACGGTCATGCTCGCCGTGGGGTTTCTGGTGGCCGCCCTTGCCGGCGCCTATTGGCAGTTCGTCCTGGCCCAGGCGCTGCTCATCGGCATGCTCGGCAGCTCCGTCACCTTCGGACCGCTGGTGGCCGATGTCTCGCTCTGGTTCCGCCGGCAGCGGGGCATCGCGGTCGCCATCGTGGCGAGCGGCAATTATTTCGCCGGCGCCATCTGGCCTTCCATCCTCCAGCCTGCCATCCACGCCTTCGGCTGGCGCCATGCCTATATGGGCATCGGTGCCTTCTGCCTGGTGGCCATGCTGCCGCTGGCGATGCTGCTGCGCTCGCGCGCGGTCATCGACGACAGCCTGGGCATCAGGACGGGCAGCACCCGCGGCCCTGCCAATCTCCCGCTTTCAAGCCTCCGTCCGCCGCTCTCCCCCCGCCAGCTTCAGGCCTTGCTGATGGTCGCGGGCCTCGCCTGCTGCATCGCCATGTCCATGCCCCAGGTGCATATCATCGCCTATTGCGGCGATCTGGGTTACGGGCCCGCCCGCGGCGCGGAGATGCTCGCCCTGATGCTGAGCTTCGGCGCCGTCAGCCGGCTGGGCTCCGGCCTCATCGCCGATCACATCGGCGGGGTCGGCACGCTGATGCTGGGCTCGACCCTGCAATGCCTGGCGCTGCTTTTCTATCTGCCCTTCAACGGCCTTACCTCGCTCTACATCGTCTCCGCCTTGTTCGGCCTGTCGCAGGGCGGAATCGTGCCCAGCTACGCCCTCATCGTGCGTGAGTATTTCCCGGCCCGCGAGGCCGGCGCCCGAGTCAGCCTCGTGCTGATGGCGACGGTCATCGGCATGGCGGTAGGCGGCTGGATGTCGGGCGCGATCTTCGATCTGACCGGCTCCTACCGCGCCGCCTTCCTCAACGGCATCGGCTTCAACCTGCTGAACATGGCCATCGCCTTCTGGCTCCTCTCCGGCCGCCGGCGTGCGCGAGCGAGCTTCGCCCACTAGCTGGGCGCTACAGCGGCGTCACCCCGTGGCGGCGGCGCAGCGCCTCCAGGCTCTCGCCGGTCCAGGACCAGAAATCCCAACCGGAATCGAACAGGTCGATATCGACCGCCGCACCTCTCGACCAGGCGCGCCAGAATTTCTCGGGATCGAGGGAGCCGGTCGTGCTCTTGGCGACGTCGTTGATCTTGATGCCGAGATGCCAGCTGAAGATCACGGGCAGGATATGGCCGGCCATCGGCCATTTGCGATGCATGGCGGCGGTGAAGGTGGAGACCAGCACCTCGCCCGGCGCCGTCGTGTCATAGCCGCTGACGACATGGGTCGAATCATGCGGCGTGGCGAAGAGCGCGTTGAGCGCGTCTTCCTCGCCGGGGAAGAGATAGCCGTTCTGCTTGTAGAAATCCAAGAAGGCACGCCCGAAGCTTCCCTCTGGGCGTTTCCCCAGCTCCTCATATCGCGCGGCCAGCGCCGGATCCGTGGCGCCGTTCCGATAGGGCAGGAAGAAGCCCATGGCATCGCCGTCCTCGGCCCAGGGCTTGTCGATGATGCTCTCGATATTCTTGCGCGTCATATCCATGAGGGCCCAGCGAAGATGTCCCGCCGCGGCTTGCGTCAGCTCGGCGAGATAGGCCTCCTCGATGCCGAGCGCCTGGGCATAGCCGGCGACCGCAGCGATCTTCTCGCCATCGAGCACGCCGTCGACCAGGGCCATGACCGCCAGCAGCTGCAGTGCATAGGCGGCGAGCTCCGGCTTGCCCAGCGCCGGGGCCAGCGCCGCGGGCGTTACCGGCGCCAGGCGGTCGAGGTCGAGCGGCGCCTCTTGGCGGAACATGTAGCGGCTGACCGCCGCGATGCTGGCCTTGTCGGCCTCGGTCACCTGATCGCGCCCGCGGACCGAAGCGACGGCGAGCAGGGCGCCGAGGATGGCCCGGGCATCGGAGGGGGATACGGCCGGCAGCATCGATTTACCTCGGCGATCGGGGATGATGATCCAGGCGGCAGTGACGCCGGATCCTGGGAGGAGGTCCGCGCATTTGCAAGCCGCCGCGAAATCGGTCGGGGAGGCTCGTCCTGGGGTCTCCCCCTGCGCTATGGCGAAGCCCAGTTGCGAATACAAGTTATTCTCATCTTGAGGGACGGTCGCCTTGTGGGCAGGCTCCGGTCCCGGCGGTAGAGTGGCACCCCGGATTCGCTCGCCTCCATCAGGACCCTCCCATGACCCAGCCGCCGATGATCTTTGCCGAAGCCCCGCCGTCCGCCGATGATCGCCGCCGGCGCTTGCG
>DATHQQ010000336.1:0-17122 GCA_035482595.1 Verrucomicrobiia bacterium | reverse complement strand
GGATCTTGGGCAGGAAGCCGAAGCCGAACCAGGTGACGAAGATGGGCGCGAAGACGATCTTGGGCACCATCTCCAGCGTCACCGCCAGGGGATAGAAGGTCCGGCGCATCAGGGGCGAGAAGGCGACGAGCATGGAGAGCGGCACGCCCAGAAGGATGGAGACGCCGAAGCCCACGATCGTCTCCATGCCCGTGACCAGGGTGTATTCCCAGATGCGGTGAATGTTGCGGACGTACTGCACCAGGATCGCGCTGGGCGGCGGGATGATATAGAGCGGGATATGGAAGAGGCGGACGATCGCCTCCCAGGACAGGATCAAAGAAGCGCCGAAGATGATCGGCGTCAGATACTCGGCGAGCTTGTCGCGATCCATCATCGCGGCCTCAGATCAGGCCGTAGCTGAGGAAGATTTCCTTGATCTCTGCCACGATGCCCTGGAATTCGGGGCTCTGGCGCAGATGAAGATCGCGTGGCCGCGGCAAATCGAGCTTGACCCGGCGCACGATCCGGCCCGGCCGGGGCGAGATCACCACCACCTCATCGGAAAGCTGGACCGCCTCCTCGATGCTATGGGTGACGAAGAGCACCGTCTTGGGATTCTGCATCAGCAGCCGCTCGAGATCGCCGCGGAGCTGCTCGCGGGTCATGGCATCCAGCGCCCCCAGGGGCTCGTCCATCAGGATTAGCGGCGGATCATGGATCAGCGCCCGGCAGAAGGCGGTGCGCTGCTGCATCCCGCCCGAGAGCTCATGGGGCAGGCGGCCCGTGAAATCCTTGAGGCCCACGGAGGCGAGGAGCGCGAGCGCGCGCTCCTTGTAGCGGGCGCGGTCTTGCCCGCGCATCTCGATCTGGAGCAGCACATTGTCGAGGGCGCTGCGCCAATCGACCAGGACATTGCCCTGGAAGACGATTCCGATATCGGTCTCTGGCCCTTCGACCGGACGTCCGTCGACCAGGATCTCGCCCGAGCTGCGTGCCAGCAGCCCCGCCACCATGAGCAGCAGCGTGCTCTTGCCGCAGCCCGAGGGGCCCACCAGCGAGACGAAGGATCCCGGCGCGATGGCGAGATCGATGGGGTCGAGCGCGCTGACCTCCCCCGCCTTCGAGCGATAGGTCTTGCTGACGCCCGTGATGGAAACGGCGACGCTCATGTCGGACTCAGGAATGGATCGGGGCCGGCGCCGGACGGGATCGCCCGGCGCCGGCCCCGACCGGGTGGTCAGAGCGAGGCCGGGACGAAGTCGTTGGTGTAGAAGTCGCTCGCCTTCATATCGGTCTTCACATCGTTGTACTTCTCCAGCAGAGCGAGCGCGCTCGCCCAATCCTCCGGCACATTGAGGCCGATGCGCTTCTCCTTGTTGTTGGGCGAGAGCAGGATCGAGAGGGTGACGTCCAGGACCTTGCGGGCCTGCACCTTCGTCTTGTCCTCCTCCATGCTGGCATTCCAGTTGATGATGGCCGCGATGGCGGCATCCGGATCCGCCTGGGCCGCCTTGACGGATTCCAGCGTGGCATGGACGAAGCGCTTGGTCAGGTCGGGATTGTCCTTGACCGTGTCGCGATGGGCGACGATGGCATAGCCGGGCTGGGCCACCCCGTAATCGGCGTAGTTGAAGGCGATGGGCGTCTTGCCGCCATTGGCCTCGATCTCCGCCGGCTTGTCGTCGATGCCGCCCAGCATGGCCGGGGCCAGGCCCTGGAGATAGCTCGAGACCAGCGCGCTTTCCGCGACATTGGTGAGCTGGATCTTGTCGATATCGACCCCGGCATTCTTGGCGGCGACGGGGAAGAGTGTATTGACGCCGGCGCCGGCGGTCGTCAGCACCTTCTTGCCCTCCAGATCCTTGAAGGTCTTGATACCGGAATCGGGATTCACGATGACGGCGTCGGTGCCCATGGCATCGATGGTGGCGACGGAAATGACCGGCGCGCCCTGGGCAGCGAGCTTCATCATGGTGACCGCCGAGCAGTAGGCGAAGGTCGAGTCCTTGTTGGCGACCAGCCGCGTCGTGGCGCCCGACCCGTTGCCCTGCTTGACCACGACATCGAGATTGTCCTGGCTGTAAAGGCCCTTGTCGATGCCGAGGAAGAAGATGGAATGGGAGCCGTAGAACAGCCAGTTCGTGCGGAAGATCACTTTGTCCGCCGCGAATGCGGAACGGAGCGGCAGGGCCGAGGCGGCGGCCGCGCCGAGGCCCAGCGCCATGGCCTGGCGCCGGTTCACGTTGAGTTGAATTCTCTTTGCATACGACATGATGGTTCTCCCTGTTTGCTTTTGCTTCGGACGTGACGCTCGCTCGTCGCCGCGCCTGCCCCTATGAGGGCAGCACCCGGGGCACTCTCGTCTTGATCAGCATTTCCCGCGTCCGCTCGCGGAAGAGCTTGCGGATGTCGCGGGTCGGCGGGCGGCAGCGGCTGGAATCGAGCCCGACGAGCTCCATGCAGAGCTTGTCGAGGTAGCCGTCGCCGCTGGTGTAGGTCTTCTCCATCTCGATCCAGAGCTTGTAGAAAGGCATGGCCTCGCGCACGAGGGCCTGCTGGACGGCGGGGTAGCGCCCCGCCGCGAGATCGTCGATCAGCTTGATGCCCCATTCCGGCCAGTAGTTGGCCAGATGCACCTCGAAGGCCCGCGCCCCCAGCATATGGCTGGCGGCGAACATCAGATGATTGTCGATGACGCAGAGCCGATCCTTGAAATGGTCGATGACGTCCTCGAACTCCATGGCATCGGTGCGGGGCGTTGCCCATTTTAGGCCGACGACATTGGGGATCTTCACCAGCCGTTCGACCATGGCAAAGGAGACGGCCGCACTGGTCCAGAAGGTGTTGTAGATGATGATCCCGATATCGGCGGCCTCGGCCGCCGCGGCCACATGCTCGAAGAAATCCTCTTCGGTATGTGTGAAATAGAAGGGGCAGGAGACCTGGATGAACTCCGCCCCCGCTTCCGCCGCCGCCTTGGCGAGGCGTCGGAGCTCCAGCGTGCTGGTGGTCTGGGCGCCCATGGCGACGGGAAGCCGGCCGTTCGATTCCGCCACCACTGCCTGGGCGACCGCGACCCGCTCCTCGAAGCTCATGGTCGAGAAATCGCCCGCAGCTCCCCCGGCCAGCAGCGTGCCGTAGCGCTCCGTGATGCCGTTGTCGAGCAGGAAGCGCACATTACGCCGGGTCGCCGCCAGATCGACCGCGAGATCGGAGTCGCGGAACATGGTGGGGACGGTGATGTAGCAGCCTTCCAGCCTCTTCTTGGCGCGTTCGAAATCCATGGTTGGGCTCGTTCGTCTGTTAGGGGTGGATTATTCGGCGGGAGCCTGCGGCCCCGATTGACTTATTCGTTCGAAAACTTGACGATTTGATCCTGCCGCTCCGTTCGAAGGGGAGATGCCGTGGTGCGCAAACCGCTCCGTTCCGGGGAGACGCCGCCGGTACAAAGCGAATCCGAGGTGGTTCGCTACGGCTTTCTGCTGTTGCCGGAGTTTCCGATGTATGCCCTGATTCCGGCCATCGAGGCCCTGCGCATCGCCAATCAGAATCGGGGCCGCAAGCTCTATTCCTGGCATCTCTTCTCGACCGACGGCAAGCCGGTCCGGGCCGGCAATGGCATGACGGTGCCGGTCGAATCGGCGATGACCGATGTCTCCTGGTTTCCGACCCTGTTCGTCTGCGCCGGCAACCACCCGACCCAGTACGGCACCAAGCGCACGCTCAACTGGCTGCGCCGCCTGGCTCGCCACGGCGCCGTGCTCGGCGCCTTCGACACCGGCATCTTTGCTTTAGCCGCCGCGGGGCTGCTGGAGGGCTACAAGGTGACCCTCCATTGGGAAGCCCTCGCCATGTTCCGCGACCAATATCCCGATGTGGCGGTCAGCGAGCAGCTCTATGTCATCGACCGCGACCGAATCACCTGCGCCGGGGGCAATGCGGCCCTCGACCTCATGCTGCATCTGATCGCGCGCCGGCATGGGCCCGCTCTCGGCCAGATCGTCGCCAATGGCTTCGTCGCCCAGCGCATGCGCCGAGATGCCGAGCCGCAGCGTCTCTCCGCCCAGCAGCTCTCGGGCGATGCCCGCGCGCCGCTGACGCGAATCCTGCATGAGATGGAGGACAATCTGGAGACGCCGCTCTCCGCCCGCCAGCTTGCCAACCGCGCCGGGATCTCGGTGCGCGCCTTGGGCCGCATCCTGCGCGACCGGGTCGGCGAATCGCCCATGCGCTATTATCTGAAGGTGCGGCTTCAGGCGGCGCGCAACTCGCTCTTCTACAGCGACATCCCCATCCAGGGTATCGCCGCCTCCTGCGGCTTCTCCTGCCCCGAGGTCTTCTCGCGCAGCTTCCGCTCGCATTTCGGCGTCTCGCCGCGCGATTTCCGCCAGCAATTCGCCCGCGAGCAGCTTCGCCGCTTCCGCCCGGAGCTTGAGCCCGAGCTCGGGCGCTAGGAGGGCTTGCGCGCGATCAGGCTGTCCGTGACGCCCTTCAGCCTGGAACCAGAGAGCCGGACAGGCCTTTTGATAGTGTAGGCACCGTGCGGGACACCGGCCCCGTCACGGCGCTTATCGTCTGCGAAAAAAGGAGGCGAGATGGAGCGTGCGATGATCGTCTCCTTTCCCTTGGTTTGTCGCCCCGCCAGCTCGCCTCGACCTCTAAGGTAGGCATGGACATGGATCAGGTGCCGGTGCGCAGCGAGGGGCAGGCGGCGGTCTCGGCGGCGGATTCGCCCGGGCTTGGCGAGGGTGCGCGGATCTACGATCTCTTCCCGCCGCTCATCGGCCCGGTCGACGCTTGGTTCGACCATCTTCCCCGCATCGCCCGGATGGGATTCAACTGGGTGCTGGCCAGCGATCCTCGCGACCCCGGGCTGGGCGATGACGAGGCGGCGCTGCGGGCCTTCACCGAGGCGGCGAGGGGCCAAGGCCTCCGCGTCATGACCGATCTGGCGGTCGGCGGCGCTCTGGGCCCTGCACCGGCCTTGCGCATCGCCGAGCCCGAGGCCCATCTCGAGCGCTGCCTCGCTCTCGGTTTCGAGGGCTTCGTCTGCCGCTCGGCCGCCTTCGGGCCGCCGGCGGAATGGGCGAAGCTGATTGCCGCCGCCCGGCGCCCAAAGGCCGCAAGCTGCTTCGTCGCCGACACCCTGGGCGTGGGTGCCGCCGGGGGGGCGGCGCTTCGAGGTGTGGGTTTCGACTATTTTTTCAACAGCGCGGGCTGGTGGGATTTCCGCTCCGACTGGCTGCTGGAAGAACAGCGACAGCTCAGCCTCATTGCGTCCACTTTGTCTTTCGCGGAATCCCGCGAGACCGATCGTCTTGCCGCCCATGAATCGGACCCGGGCGAGCTCGAGACCTGGATCAGATTCCGCCTCCTCTTCGCCGCGGTCTTCTCGGGCGGCTGGCTGATGCCGGCCGGCTGCGAATACGGCTTCCGCCGCCGCCTCGACCCGTTGCGCACGACTCCCGCCGATTGGGAGGTGCCCCGGCTCGATCTGACGGGCTTCGTGACGACGCTCAACGGGTTGCGCCGCCGGTTCCCCGCCCTCGACGTCGAGACGTCGATTCGCCGGCTGAGCGCCCCGGGCAGCCCGGGCATGGCGCTGCTTCGCCTGGCCGGCGGCCATCCTCTGGCGGCGGAGAGCGGGCTCGTCCTGCTGCTGAATGCCGATGTCCGGCAACCCGTCTCTTTGGCTGGTGAGCGGCTCTTCAGCGAAACCGGGGGCATGCTGGGGCGTTTTGTCGACGTGACGCCCGACTGTGCCCCCAAGACACTGGCGCCGGGTCAGGTGCTGACCCTCGAGCCGCTGGAATTGCGCATCTTCGAGGGCCGGCGCGCGACTCTGGAATCCGCCCCAGGGAAGTCCCGCGACCTGCCCAAGCTGCAGGGCGATCGGATAGTCATCGAAAACCCCTCGCCGGAGATCGATGGCGGACGCCATCCCGGCAAGGGAATCCTGGGCGACCTGCTCGCGGTCGAGGCGGATATCTTCATCGATGGCCATGGCCGCGTCGCGGCCCGCGTCAAATACCGGCCGGAGGGCGCGCCGGACTGGCAGGAGGCGCCCATGGCCCTGGTGGAGAACGACCGCTGGCGCGCGGAGCTGCCGCTCACCCGGCTGGGCCGCTGGGTCTTCACCATCGAGGCCTGGCCCGACGAATTCGAGAGCTGGCGCGGCGATGCGGCGAAGAAGCTCGCCGCCGGGCAGAGGATCGATCTCGATATCCGGGAGGGTCTCGATCTTCTCCGCCGTGCCGTGTCGACGGGAACGGGCACCGCCTCCGGGCGGATCGCCAAGATCCTCGCCGCCGTGGAAGGCGCCGAGGAGAGCAGCAAGAAGGAGAGCCTGATGCTCTCCGAGGAGCTTCAGCAGCTGATGGCCGAGGCGCGCGAGCGGCGCGGCCTCGCCCGCTATCCGGCGGAGCTCACGATCGTGGTCGAGCGCCTGGCCGCCCGGTATTCGGCTTGGTACGAGCTCTTTCCGCGCTCGGAACCGCCGGAGGGGAAGGCGAGCGCCGGCTTCGAAGATGTGATCCGGCGCCTGCCCTATGTCCGCGATCTAGGCTTCGACGTGCTCTATTTCCCGCCGATCCATCCCATCGGGCGGACCAACCGCAAGGGCCGCAACAACAGCCTGACGGCCGGGCCCAACGATCCCGGCAGCCCCTATGCCATCGGAGGTGTGGAGGGCGGGCATACCGCCATCGAGCCCGGTCTCGGCAGCCTGGAGGATTTCCGGCGGCTGGTCGCCGCGGCCCTGGCGGAGGGGCTGGAGATCGCGCTCGACTTCGCCATCCAATGCTCCCCGGACCATCCCTGGCTGAAGGAGCATCCCGACTGGTTCGATTGGCGCGCCGATGGGTCGATGCGCTATGCCGAGAACCCGCCGAAGAAATATGAGGACATCGTCAACGTCGATTTCGAGAAGGGTTATCCCGGCCTCTGGCTGGCGCTGCGCGATGTGGTGCTGTTCTGGGTCGGCGAAGGGGTGCGGATCTTCCGCGTCGACAATCCGCATACCAAGCCGGTGGTCTTCTGGGAATGGCTGATCGGAGAGATCCACGACCGCCATCCCGAGGTCGTCTTCCTCGCCGAGGCCTTCACCCGGCCGAGGATGATGGAGAAGCTCGCCAAGGTCGGCTTCAGCCAGTCCTATACCTATTTCACCTGGCGCAGAACGAAGGAGGAGCTGACCGAATATTTCACCGAGCTCTGCCAGGGTCCCTCCGCCGACTACCTTCGGCCCAACCTCTTCACCAACACGCCCGACATCAATCCGCCTCTGCTGCAGACCGGCGGCCGGCCCGCCTTCATGCAGCGTGCGGCGCTGGCGGCGACCTTGGGTTCCGCCTATGGCATCTATAGCGGCTTCGAGCTTTGCGAATCCGCAGGCCTGCCGGGGCGGGAGGAATATCTCAATTCGGAGAAATACGAGATTCGGCATCGCGATTGGAACGCGCCCGGCAATATCCGCGCCTATATCTCGCAGCTGAACCGGATCCGCCGCGATAATCCAGCACTTCACGATTTCCGCAATCTCACCTTCTACAACGCCTTCGACGACCAGATCCTCCTCTACGGCAAGATGACCGCGAGCCTCGACAATGTCTTGCTCGTCGCGGTCAATCTCGACCCCCATGCGCCCCATGGCTGCGCCTTCGAGCTGCCGCTTTGGGAGTTCGAGCTGCCCGACGACGCGGCCCTGCAGGTGGAGGATCTCTTCACCGGCGCCAGCTGGCAGTGGCGCGGCAAGATCCAGCATCTCCTCCTCGATCCGGCCTCCAACCCCGCCGCCATCTGGCGCCTCAGCAGGATCACCCCATGAGCCCCGACCCGAAGACAACCGGCCCCCAGATACCCGGTCCCCAGGAACCCGGCCCGAAAATGCTCCAAGCTGAGCGGGCGGAGCCGGCGTCCTCCGGCGACAAGGCGTCCGACACCCTGCCGCCGGAGCCGGCGGCGCCTCGCCACGGACGCGATGGGCTGATCGACCGCAGCGATCGCCTCTGGTTCAAGAGCGCGGTCTTCTACGAGCTTCCCGTCAAGGCCTTCGCCGATTCGAACGACGACGGGCAGGGCGACTTCCAGGGGCTCATCAACAAGCTCGACTACCTGCAGGAGCTCGGTGTGACGGCCCTGTGGCTGCTGCCGTTCTATCCCTCGCCCATGCTGGACGGCGGCTATGACATCGCCGCCTACCGGGCCATCGAGGAGAGCTACGGCACCATGCGCGACTTCCGGGCCATGGTGCGCGCGTGCCACGACCGCGGCATCCGCGTCATCACGGAGCTGGTGATCAATCACACCTCCGATCAGCACCGCTGGTTCAAGCGGGCGCGCGAGGCCAAGAAGGGCAGCGTCCATCGCGACTATTATGTCTGGAGCGATACCGACAAGCGCTACGAGGACGCGCGCATCATCTTCGTCGATTCGGAGAAATCCAACTGGTCCTGGGATCCGGTGGCCCAGGCCTACTACTGGCATCGCTTCTACGGCCATCAGCCCGATCTCAATTTCGACAATCCGCATGTGCTGAGGGAGGTCATCAGCGTTCTGCGCTATTGGCTCGATACCGGCGTAGATGGGCTGCGCCTCGACGCCATTCCCTATCTGGTCGAGCGGCAGGGGACGAATTGCGAGAATCTGTCGGAGACCCATGACGTCATCCGCAAGATCCGGGCGGAGATCGAGACGCATTACCCGGATCGGATCCTCATCGCCGAGGCCAACCAGTGGCCCGAGGATGTAGCCGCCTATTTCGGCAGCGGCGACGAATGCCACATGTGCTACCACTTCCCGCTCATGCCGCGCATGTATATGGCGATCGCCCAGGAGGATCGCCATCCCGTAACGGATATCCTGCGCCAGACGCCCGAGATTCCCGACAATTGCCAATGGGCCATCTTCCTGCGCAACCACGACGAGCTCACGCTCGAAATGGTGACCGACCGCGAGCGCGATTATCTCTGGACCTTCTATGCCGCCGACCGGCGGATGCGCCTCAATCTCGGAATCCGCCGGCGCCTGGCGCCTTTGCTGGAGAACGACCGGCGCAAGATCGAGCTCCTGCACAGCCTGCTGCTCTCCATGCCCGGCACGCCCTTCCTCTACTACGGCGATGAGATTGGCATGGGCGACAATGTCTATCTCGGCGACCGCTATGGCGTGCGCACGCCCATGCAATGGTCCTCCGACCGCAACGGCGGTTTCTCGCGCGCCGATCCGGCGCGGCTCTTCCTGCCGCCGATAATGGATCCGATCTACGGCTACAACGCGGTGAACGTCGAGGCGCAGCAGCGCAGTCCCACGAGCCTGCTCAATTGGATGAAGCGCATGATCGCCATGCGTCAGCAGAATCAGTCGCTCCGCACTGGCAAGTTGCGCTTCCTCTATCCCGGCAATCGCAAGATCCTGGCCTATCTGCGCTATGACGAGGCGACCAATGAGGCGGTGCTCTGCGTCGCCAATCTCTCCCATTCCGCCCAGGCCGTCGAGCTGGGCCTGGGCGACTTCAAGGGTCGCGTGCCGGTGGAGCTGCTGGGCCGCAGCAGCTTTCCCCCGATCGGCGAGCTGCCCTATTTGATCACCTTGCCGGCCTACGGTTTCCATTGGTTCGTTCTGGCCGAGGCCGCCGCCGTGCCGCACTGGCACGAGGAGGCCCCGCCGCCGCTGCCCGAGTTCGCCACTCTCGTCATGCGGGACGGCTGGATCCCCATGCTGTCGAGCCGCGAGGGCCGCGCGCTCGAGCAGCAGGTGCTGCCCATCTATCTCGCCCAGAAGCGCTGGTTCGCCGCCAAGGACGATCGCATCGAGCAGACGCGCATCCGTGCCATGAACGAGCTCACCGGCAGCGAGGGCAATCTCCTGTTGCTCCAGCTCGACGTCTCCCTCGCCAGGAGCAAGGAGACCCAACGCTATTTGCTGCCGCTGGCGCTGTCCTGGAGCGAGGAGGCGGGCAATACCAATTGGCCGCTCACGCCCTATATGATCGCGCGCCTCCGGCGCGGCCCGCGGATGGGCGCGATCTATGAGGCGACCCCCACCGAGAATTTCGGGCCGGCTCTGCTTGAGGCGATGCGCGGCGAACGGCGGCTCGAGGGCCCGTACGGTGTCGTCCAATTCCGGGCAGGCCCGGCGCTGGCCGCCGTTGAGACCCCGTCGCCTGTCACCGGCCGGGCCATGGGGGCGGATCAGACCAACAGCTCCATCAACATTGCCGACAAGGCGATGCTGAAGATTTATCGCCGGCTGGTGCCAGGCGAGCATCCCGAGATCGAGATGACACGTTTCCTCACCGAGGTTGCGGGTTTTGCCAATATCCCCAAGCTGTTGGGCGATATCGAATATGTCGAGGCGGACGGCACGCGCTGGGCGCTGGGTCTGGCGCAAGAGTTCGTGCGCAGCCAGGGTTCGGGCTGGGAGCATGCCGTGCATTATCTCGACCGGGTGTTCGACGCGGCCCGCGTCGTCGAGCCGGGCGTCGGCGCCCCCACGGCGACGGAGCGCCATGCCATCTATGCCGAGCAGATGCGTATCCTGGCGCGGCGGATCGCCGAAATGCATCAGGCCCTTGCCGTCGAGACAGCGGATCCCGCCTTCAGGCGGGAGACGCTGAGCGAGAAAGATCTGGCCGCTTGGCGCCAGCGCTTCCTCGGGGATGCCGAGGCCACCTTCGATGCCTTGCAGGCGGCACAGAAGACGGCGAGCGAGGCCGACGCCCTGATCCTGAAGGATCTCCTGTCGCGGCGCGCCGACTGCCTCGAGACCTTCAAGAAGCTGGCGGATGGACCGGTCACGGCCATGAAGACGCGCATCCATGGCGATCTGCACCTGGGACAGATCCTGGTGGTGCAGAACGATTTCTATGTCATCGACTTCGAAGGCGAGCCTGCCCGCAGCCTCGAGGAACGGCGCGCCAAGGGATCGCCGCTGCGCGACGTCGCCGGCATGCTGCGCTCCTTCGACTATGCGGCCGGGGTGACGCTGAACAAGCTGGCGGAGCAGGATCCCGACGGGGTGGCGCGGGTGCGCGCCGATGCGGCGGAGTGGAAGCGCCTGGTCCAGGAGACCTTCATGGCGAGCTACAGAGAGGCCATCGCCGGTTGCCCGTCCTGGCCGGCCGATCCGGCGGAGGCGGAGCGTCTGCTCAAGCTCTTCCTGCTCGACAAGGTGCTCTACGAGATCCGCTACGAGGCGGCGAATCGTCCGGCCTGGTTACGCATTCCTCTGGCCGGGCTGGCCGAGATTCTCGACAGCCCCGCCGCCCCCAAGGAGAAAGCCCTTGTCCCCGCCTGAGACCGATCTCAAGGGCCGCAGCAAGAGTGGGATTCCGGGCGGCGTGGACCTCGGTCCGGGCCGGGATTGGGGGGCCGAGATCGACGCCATACTCCGCGCCGATCACGGCGCCCCCTTCGCATTGCTCGGCCCCCATTGGAACGAGCGACTGAAGAGCTTCGACATCCGCAGCTTCCAGCCCGGCGCCATCCGCCTCTGGGTCGTCGATTCCGCCACCGGCGAGACGGTCACGGAGTTGGCTCGGGTTCATCCGGCCGGCTTCTTCGCAGGCTCCACTAGCCGCGCCCAGCGCGTCGCCTATCGCCTGCGGCGGGAGGATGGGGGCGGCATCACAGAATTCGATGATCCCTATCGTTTTCCGAGCCTGCTCGGCGAGCTCGACCTGCATCTGCTGGGCGAGGGCAAGGATCTGCGCATCTACGATCACCTGGGTGCCCATCCCCGCGAGATCGACGGTGTGGCGGGCGTTGCCTTCGCGGTTTGGGCGCCCAACGCCCGGCGGGTCAGCGTCGTCGGCAGCTTCAACAATTGGGACGGCCGCTGCCATCCGATGCGCCTCCGCCCGGAGGACGGGATCTGGGAGATCTTCGTTCCGGGCGTCGGCGTCGGTGCGATCTACAAATACGAGATCAAGGCCGCGACCGGCGAGCTCCTGCCGCTGAAGGCCGATCCTTTGGCCCGCCAGACGGAGCGGCCGCCCCGCACGGGCTCGGTCGTCGCCGCGGCGGAGCGCTACGAGTGGTCGGACAAGGCCTGGATCGAGGCTCGGGCCAAGGCCAATTCGAGGGGCGCGCCCGTCTCGATCTACGAATGCCATCTGGGATCCTGGGCGCGGGTACCGGAGGATGCCAATCGCAGCCTCGGCTACCTTGAGCTTGCCGAACGCCTCGTCCCCTATGTGAAGGACATGGGATTCACCCATGTCGAGCTGATGCCCATCACGGAGTTTCCCTTCGAGGGCTCGTGGGGCTATCAGCCGACCGCGCTGTTCGCGCCTACCGCGCGCTACGGCACCCCGGACGAGTTTCGCGCTTTGGTGGAGCGCTTCCATGCCGCCGGGATCGGAGTCATCGCCGATTGGGTGCCGGGTCATTTCCCGGGCGATGCCCACGGCCTTGCCCGCTTCGACGGGACGCATCTCTATGAGCATGCCGATCCGCGCCAGGGCCTGCACCGCGACTGGGATACCCTGATCTACAACTACGGCCGCCGAGAGGTCGCCAATTTCCTCCATGGCAGCGCGCTCTATTGGATGGACCGATTCCATATCGACGGCCTCAGGGTCGATGCGGTGGCTTCCATGCTCTATCTCGACTACAGCCGCAAGCCGGGCGATTGGATTCCCAACCGCTATGGCGGCAATGAGAATCTCGACGCCACCGCCTTCCTGCGCCGGCTCAACGAGCTGACCTATGGGCAGCATCCCGGCACCACGACCATCGCCGAGGAATCCACCGCCTGGCCGGCAGTCTCGCGGCCGGTCTATCTGGGCGGACTCGGCTTCGGCTACAAATGGAACATGGGGTGGATGCACGACACCCTGCGCTACATCGGCTGCGATCCGATCTATCGGCGCTGGCATCACCACGATCTCACATTCGGCCTGCTTTATGCATTCAGCGAGAATTTCGTCCTGCCGCTGAGCCATGACGAGGTGGTCCATGGCAAGGGCTCGCTCCTGGGGCGCATGCCCGGCGACCGCTGGCAGAAACTCGCCAATCTGCGCGCCTATTTCGGATTCTTGTTCGGCCATCCGGGCAAGAAGCTGCTCTTTATGGGCGGCGAGTTCGGGCAGGAGCGGGAGTGGAATCACGACAGCAGCCTCGATTGGCATCTGCTGGCCGATCCGCTTCACCGGGGCATGCAGAGCCTGGTCCGCGATCTGAACGGCGCTTATCGGGAGCTGCCGGCCCTGCACGAGGGCGATTGCGAATCCTTCGGGTTCCAATGGATCGAGGCCGGCGATGCCGACAATTCGGTCTTCGCATTCCTGCGTCGCTCGCGTGACGGTAAGCGCCAGGTCGTCGTCGTCAGCAATTTCACACCTATCGTGCGCTACGGATATCGCATCGGAGTGCCCGGGCCTGGTCGCTATCTTGAGCGGATCAATACCGATGCGGCCGTCTATGGCGGCAGCAATGTGGGAAATGCGGGAGAGGTGCGGGCCATAGCCGTTCCCTCCCACGGCCGCGCTCATGCCATCGAGCTGACCCTGCCACCGCTCGCGACGCTCATCTTCGAATGGATTCCGGCGTGACCGCCCGGCCGTGGGCGGAGGGCGCGCCCCGCCCGGCGCAGTGGAGCGGCATACCTTGCGTGTCTGGGGAAAGCGAAAGATGAACGGATCGGCGCAACGGCGCATCCTGCCGGGCCTGCCTCATCCGCTGGGCGCGACCTGGGACGGCAAGGGGGTCAATTTCGCCTTGTTCTCGGCCCATGCCGAGAAGGTGGAGCTCTGCCTCTTCGATCCGGCGGGCCGGCGCGAGCTCGAGCGGCTGACCTTGCCCGAGTACACCGATCAGGTCTGGCACGGCTATCTGCCCGACGCAGCACCAGGCACGCTTTACGGCTACAGGGTCTATGGGCCCTATGATCCCCGGAATGGGCATCGCTTCAATCAACACAAACTGCTGCTGGATCCCTATGCCAAATCCCTGGCCGGACGGGTGCTGCAGGCCGATGCGGTCTACGGCTTTCGCCCCGGCTCGAGCCGGGAAGACCTTTCCTATGACCGCCGCGACAGCGCGCGGGCCATGCCCAAATGCCGCGTGGTCGATTCCGCCCATAGCTGGGGCAATGAGCGCCGTCCAGGGGTCCCACGGGCGGATACGATCATCTACGAGACCCATCTGCGCGGCTTCACCATGCGCTTTCCCGGCCTGGCCGAACCGCTGCGGGGAAGCTTCGCCGGCTTCGGCACCGCGCCCGTCATCGCCTATCTGAAGAGCCTGGGGATCACCTCGGTGGAGCTGCTGCCGATCCAGTCCTTCTATGACGACCGGCATCTGATCGCCAAGGGCTTGCGCAATTACTGGGGCTACAACACCCTCGGGTTCTTCGCCCCTGACCCGCGATATCTCGCGAGCGGCGATATCGAGGAATTCAAGATCATGGTGGCCCGCCTGCATGACGCCGGCATCGAGGTGATCCTCGATGTCGTCTACAACCACACCTGCGAGGGCAACCACCTCGGGCCGACCTTCAGCTTCAAAGGCATCGACAACGCCACCTACTACCGACTGCTGCCCGATCAGAAGCGCTACTACATCGACGATACCGGCGTCGGCAATACGCTCAACGTCACCCATCCCCGCGTCATGCAGATGGTCCTCGACAGCCTGCAATACTGGGTGCGGGAGATGCATGTCGACGGCTTCCGCTTCGATCTCGCCGCCACCCTCGGCCGCGGGCCCGGCGGCTTCGACCCCGGAAATTCGATCTTTGCGGCGATCCAGCAATCGCCCGAGCTGCGCGGCATGAAGTTCATCGGCGAGCCCTGGGATATCGGCCCCGGCGGCTATCAGCTGGGAAATTTCCCCCCGGGCTGGTCGGAGTGGAACGACCGCTATCGCGACACGGTGCGCCGCTATTGGCGGGGGGACGAGGGCATGCTGCCGGAACTCGCGGCGCGCATCACCGGCTCGGCCGATCTCTTCGACCGCGATGGTCGCCGGCCCTGGGCTACCGTCAATTTCGTGACCGCCCATGACGGTTTCACCTTGCGCGACGTCGTCTCTTACAATGACAAGCACAACGAGGCCAATCTCGAGGAGAATCGCGACGGCCACTCGGAGAACTTCAGCGCCAACTACGGCGTCGAAGGGCCGAGCGACAATCCGGAGATCGAAGCGCTGCGTTGGCGCCAGATGCGCAATGTCGCGGCGACGCTCCTGATCTCCCAGGGCATTCCGATGCTGCTCGCCGGCGACGAGCTCGGCCGCACCCAGCAGGGCAACAACAATGCCTATTGCCAGGACGACGAAATCGCCTGGCTCGACTGGGAGCCTGCCGAAGCGGCCGAACCCCAGGCGCATTTTGCCTTCACCCGCCGGCTCATCGACCTGCGTCGGCAGCATCCCGTGCTGCGTCGGGCGCGCTTCCTCCACGGCCATCAGCAATCGGGCGACGGGTTGGGCGATATCGCCTGGTTTGCGCCCGACGGAATTGAGATGACGCCGGAGCGCTGGCAGGATGGGCTCGCCCGCTGCATCGGCGTCTGCCTCAACGGCCAGGCCGGCGAAGACCGTGGCCCCGACGGAACGCCTCTCAAGGACGATATCTTTCTGATCCTGATGAACGCTCATCACGAAGCGGTCCCCTTCACTCTGCCACGCCTGGCGAACATCGACGGCTGGCACCGCCTGCTGGACAGCGGCGAGCCGGCCCTTGTCTCGGGGGCGCCGGCTCTGCCGCCGGAGCAGGGTTTCGATCTACCCGGACGCGCGCTGGTAATCCTGCTGGCCGAGCGGGCGCCGGATGAAGCGGCGGGCGAGGGCGAGCCGCCGATGGCGCCGGCGCAGGATACGGCCAGGTGACGGGCCGGCGTTCCGAGCGACACTTCGGCGCCACCCTTCTCCCCGACGGCAAGGTGCGCTTTCGCTTCTGGGCCCCGGCTGTTTCGGCGGTCTCGCTGCGGCTGGAAGAGCAAGACCGCCTTCTGCCCATGGCGCCCCGCGGCGAGGGCTGGTTCGAGCTGGTGACGGGCGAGGCGCGGCCGGGCAGCCGCTACCTGTTCGAGCTTCCCGATGGGCTGCGCGTGCCGGACCCGGCCTCGCACCGCCAGGCCGAGGATGTCCATGGCGCCAGCATCGTGGTCGATCCCGCGGCCTATGCCTGGCGCCACGCCGATTGGAAGGGCCGTCCCTGGCATGAGGCCGTGATCTACGAGCTCCATGTCGGCAGCTTCTCGCCAGAGGGAGATTTCGCGGGTGTCGCCCGCCGCCTGCCGGGGCTGGCCGAGCTCGGGATCACGGCGGTGGAGCTGATGCCCATCGCCGATTTCCCCGGCGGCTGGAATTGGGGCTATGACGGCGTGCTTCCCTATGCGCCGGACTCCCGCTATGGGACGCCAGAGGATCTCAAGGCGCTGATCGACACGGCCCATGGGCTGGGACTGATGATCTTCCTCGACGTGGTCTATAATCACTTCGGGCCGGAGGGAAATTATCTCCACCGCTATGCGCCGCAGACCTTCACCGATCGCCACCACACGCCCTGGGGATCGGCCATCGATTTCTCGCGCCCGCCCGTGCGCGAATACTTCGCCGACAATGCCGCTTATTGGATCGAGGAATTCCGCTTCGACGGCCTGCGCCTCGACGCGGTCCACGCAATCATCGACGACCGGAGCCCGCATATGCTGGAGATGATCGCCGCGCGGGCGCGCGCGGCGGCGGGGCCGGATCGCGAGGTTCATCTGATCCTGGAGAACGAGCACAATACGGCAAGCCTGCTCGACGGCGGTTTGCACACGCGTCCCGACCGGTTCGAGGCGCAGTGGAACGACGATTTCCACCATGCCGCCCATGTGCTGCTGACCGGCGAGAGTGCAGCCTACTACGCGGATTATGCCGAGCGGCCGGTGGCCCTGCTGGGCCGTAGCCTGGCGGAGGGCTTCGTCTATCAGGGTGAGGTTTCCGCCTATCGCGGCAAGCCCCGGGGGGAGCCGAGCGCCCATCTGCCGCCGACGGCCTTCGTCAATTTTCTGCAGAACCACGATCAGATCGGCAATCGCGGCTTCGGCGATCGCCTGACGCAGCTGAGCGACTCCGGGGCGCTGCGCGCGATGATGGCGATCCTGCTGCTCGCCCCTTCGATTCCGATGCTGTTCATGGGCGAGGAGCAC
>DATHQQ010000335.1:0-2220 GCA_035482595.1 Verrucomicrobiia bacterium | reverse complement strand
TACAGCGAATCTACAGCCAGTTGCCCCTCCTCTCCGCTGCCATGCTGCCTGCTTCTGCAGGGAATCTGCAGTCATTCTCGTCCGGTTTCCGGATGAAGGCAGGCCGCGCGTGCGGGGATCTTGCGCCGCGTTCGCAAGCGGGTGGCCGCTGCCTTCTTCCAGTCGAGGGGTGCGAGCGGCGGCGCCAGCCACCATTGTGAGGGAACCTCCAGGGCATCATTCTAGGCTATACGCAAAATACGTAGAAGTCAAGTCGCGCAAGAGGCCTTTCAGTTCCTTCCCGCCAGCAGCCCCCGCGCGATGACCTGGGCCTGGATCTCGGCGGCGCCCTCGAAGATGTTGAGGATGCGGGCGTCGCAGAGCACGCGGCTGATGGCGTATTCCTCGGCATAGCCGTTGCCGCCATGGACCTGGAGGGCGTTGTCGGCATTGGCCCAGGCGACGCGGGCGGCGAGCAGCTTGGCCTGGCCCGCCTCGATGTCGCAGCGCTTGTCGGAATCCTTCTGCCGCGCCGCGTGATAGGTGAGCTGGCGGGCGATCATGGTCTCCACCGCCATCCAGGCGAGCTTGCCGTAGACCCGGGGGAAGTCATAGATCGGCTTGCCGAACTGGACCCGGCCCTTGGCATAGGCGAGGCCCAGCTCGAGGGCTTCCTGCGCCACGCCGGTCGCGCGGGCGGCGGTCTGGATGCGGGCGGATTCGAAGGTCGCCATGAGCTGCTTGAAGCCTTCGCCCTCGGTCTCGCCCAGGAGGTTCGCCGCCTTGACCTCGAAGCCGTCGAAGGCGAGCTCGTATTCCTTCATGCCGCGATAGCCCAGCACGCGGATCTCCCCGCCGCTCATGCCCGGCGCCGGGAAGGGATCCTCCGCCGTCCCGCGCGGCTTCTCGGCGATGAACATGGAGAGGCCGCGATAGCCCGGCTGCTTCGGATCGGTGCGGGCGAGCAGGGTCATCACATCGCTGCGCGCCGCATGGGTGATCCAGGTCTTGTTGCCGCTGATGCGATAGAAATCGCCCGCGCGCTCGGCCCGCGTCCTCAGGCTGCCGAGGTCGGAGCCGGTGCCGGGCTCGGTGAAGACGGCCGTGGGCAGGATTCGCCCCGATGCCAGATCGGGCAGCCAGCGCTGCTTCTGCGCCTCGGTGCCGCCGAGGCGGATCAGCTCGGCGGCGATCTCCGATCGCGTGCCCAGCGAGCCCAGGCCGATATAGCCCCGGGAAAGCTCCTCCGTCACCACGCACATGGCGAGCTTGCCGAGGCCGAGGCCGCCATAGGCCTCCGGCACGGTGAGGCCGAAGACGCCGAGCGCGGCCAACTCCTCCACGACCTCGATGGGGATCAGCACATCCTCGCGATGCCAGCGATGGGCGGCCTCGCGATGGTCTTCCGCAAAGCGCCGGAACTGGTCGCGTACCAGCTCCAGGGACCCGTCCTCCAGCGCGCGCTCGCCAAAGCTGCCTTCGCCCATGAGCTCGGAAAGGCGCCGGCGGACGGCATCGGTATTGCCCTCGCGGATAAGCCGGGCCGCGGCCGGGTCGCCAGCGAAATCCCCCGCTGCATCCTCGATGCCGAGATCGGCGGGCCGGGCGATCTCACCCTGGCTCATGGCGAGGCCGCCCGCCATCTGGGCCAGATATTCCCCGAAGGCCGCCTGCAGGATCAGCCGCTCGATCTCGCCGAAGCTGCCTGAGGTTTCAAGCCGCTCGGCCCAGCCCAGCATCTGGCGCAGCCCCGCGGCATAGGTCGCATACCAGGCGAGCCCATGAGCGGCGAACTGTGCGCGCTCCAGCGCCTCGGCCTTGCCGCCTTCGGTCGCCTTGAGCACCGCCTGGCGCGCGCGCTCGACCAAGGTCTCGGCGGCGATCAGCGCGCGGCGGGTGAGGGGGAGGAGTTCGGCGGGGTCGATCATGGATCAGAGGGGTAAGATAACCACAGAGACACAGAGGCTAGAGAGGGAACGAGCTAAACTCGCTAAATCGGTCAGGGAGTCAATGAAACTGATTCTTGGGCTTCGCCCGAAGGGCGAAACCAGTCTCATCTTCCTTCTCTGGGACTCTGTGGCTCTGTGGTGAATTCTCTCCCTAGGCCTCGACCGCGTCCTCGAGGCTCCGCATCCCCGGACGCCTGGCCTGGACCAGCACCGCCATGTTCCCCGGCTTATGCTGGTTCTTCATCATCTTGGTATGGGCGCCGGGGATCTCGTCCCAGGGGAAGACCTCGGA
>DATHQQ010000334.1:0-2439 GCA_035482595.1 Verrucomicrobiia bacterium | reverse complement strand
CCGGCCTTGAAGCATTGCAGGCTGGCGAGCGGCGGCCGTCCCGCCACCCGCAGGCCCAGCGGCGAGAGCGGCGTGGGCAGCGCCTCGACGCCCTCCTTCGCCAGCGCGGCCTGCGCCTCCTCGCGCGTGGCCTTCAGGGTGTTGGCGCGGAGATCCGTGGCCGCGGCCTGCATCAGCGCCGCCATCTCGCTTTCGAGGGTCGCACCGAAGGCCTCGCGCAATTCCTCTTCCAGCCAGGCCGGGAATTCATAGCGCACCGACAGCGGTTGCTCCGGATGATCGAGGCTCTCGCCTTGGAGGGCCTGGGCCAGCGCCCGCTCCACGGGAGTCAGCAAGGGCGGGCGATACTGGCCGCCGTCGAAGGAGCCGGCGATGCGGTCGGCGCTCCACTCGTCCATCAAGGCGAGGGCCGCGATCATCCGCGCGCGCTCGCGATCCTGGGGCTCAGGCAACCCGGCGCGCTCGATCCACCAATCCAGCGCGGCGCGCCGGCGCAGCAGGCGGTAGGCGCGCTCGACCACATCGCGCCGGTCCTGGCCGCCCATATAGCGCCGGCTGCGGAAGAAGCCGGCCGCCACGCGGTCGGCCGGGCTGGCGGATGAATGGATCGCGGCGAGAAGCTCGATCGCCGCCTGGAGCCTGGCGCCGGGAGTCACATCTCCGGCCGGTAGTTGGGGGCTTCGCGCGTCAGCTGCACGTCATGCACATGGCTTTCCCGCAGGCCCGCGCCGGTGATGCGCAGGAAGCGGCAGCGGGTCTGCATCTCCGGCACCGTGCGGTTGCCGGTATAGCCCATGGCCGCCTTCAGCCCGCCGACGAGCTGGTGGATGACATTGGCCGCCGGGCCCTTGTAGGGGACGCGGCCCTCCACGCCCTCGGGCACCAGCTTCAGGGTCTCGCGCACTTCCTGCTGGAAATAGCGGTCGGCCGAGCCGCGGGCCATGGCGCCCAGCGAGCCCATGCCGCGATAGGATTTGTAGCTGCGACCCTGATAGAGGAAGACCTCCCCCGGGCTCTCGTCGGTGCCGGCGAGCAGCGAGCCCACCATGCAGCAGTCGGCCCCCGCCGCCACGGCCTTGGCGAGGTCGCCCGAATACTTGATCCCGCCGTCGGCGATGACGGGGATGTTGCTCTTGCGCGCCTCGGAGATGGCATCGACCAGCGCCGTCAGCTGCGGCACGCCCACGCCGGCGACGATGCGCGTCGTGCAGATCGAGCCCGGGCCGATGCCGACCTTGATGGCATCGGCGCCCGCGTCAATGAGCGCGCGCGCCCCTTCGGCCGTGGCGATATTGCCGGCGATGACCTGGCAGATGTTGCTGAGCCGCTTCACCGCGGCGACGGCGGCGATCACGCCCTCGGAATGGCCATGGGCCGTATCGATGACGATGACGTCGACCTCGGCCTCCAGCAGCGCCTCGGCGCGCTTCATTCCCTCAGGGCCAACGCCGGTGGCCGCGGCCACGCGCAGGCGCCCTTTCTCGTCCTTGCTGGCATTGGGAAATTTCTGCGCCTTCTCGATATCCTTGACGGTGATGAGCCCGACGCAGCGATATGCCTCGTCCACCACCAGCAGCTTCTCGATCCGGAATTGATGCAGCAGCCGCTTGGCCTCGTCGCGGGCGATGTTGTCCTTCACTGTGATCAGCCGATCCTTGGTCATCAGCTCGCGGACGGGCTGGCGGTGATCGCTGGCGAAGCGGATGTCGCGGTTGGTGAGGATGCCCACCAGCTTTCCGCTGCCGCGCTCCACGACCGGAAAGCCCGAGATCTGATTCGCCTCCATGAGGCTGAGCGCGTCGGAGAGCGGCTGCTCGGGATGGATGGTCAGCGGATTGACCACCATGCCGGATTCGAACTTCTTGACCCGGCGGACCTCCTCGGCCTGCTTGGGGATGTCGAGGTTCTTGTGGATGACGCCGAGGCCGCCGGATTGGGCCATGGTGATGGCCATATGGCTCTCCGTCACCGTATCCATGGCCGAGGAAAGCAGCGGTATGCCGAGCTCGATGGTCGAGGTCAGCCTGGTTCGGGTATCGGCAGAGTTCGGGAGGACGGCGGAGGCGGCAGGCTCCAACAAGACATCGTCGAAGGTGAGCGCCTCACGGATCTGCATGCCAAACCTCCAGGGGTACGGGCCCTTCCGGGTAATGGCGCGCCATCATACACAGGACGCCCCCGAAGCCAAGGCCGGCATGTCGCGTTTAGGCCGCCCTCTGCTCAACCCTGCCCTGCGGCCGGCGCGCGGAAGCGCAAGGCCACGACGTAGATTTCCGCCGAATCGGCCCGGCTCGCCGCGGGCTTCACATGGCGCACCTCGGCGAAATCGCGCTTGAGGGCCGCCAGCAGCTCCTGGGTGGCGCCACCCTGCAGGACCTTGGCGATGAAGGCCCCGCCGGGCTTCAGCACCTCGGCGGCGAAGGCATGGGCCGCCTCGGC
>DATHQQ010000333.1:0-2017 GCA_035482595.1 Verrucomicrobiia bacterium | reverse complement strand
ATGTGTATCTCAGGGCCGAGCGCGAATTCTCCGCCTTCAACTTCGAGGCGACCGATCCGGAGATCCTGTTCCGCCATTTCGAGGATGCGGAGAAGACCTGCGCCTCGCTTCTGGCGCGTCAGCCGCAACTCGCATTGCCCGCCTACGACCAATGCCTGAAGGCGAGCCACATCTTCAATCTGCTGGACGCCAGGGGCGTCATCTCGGTGACCGAGCGCCAGGCCTATATCGCCCGGGTGCGGACCCTGGCGAAGGGCTGTTGCGAAGCCTGGCTCGCGGGCATCCCGGCGGCTGCCCCAAGCGCCGCCGTCACGGCGGGCTGAGATCATGGCCGAATTCCTGCTCGAGCTTCTGTCCGAGGAAATCCCGGCCCGCATGCAGCCGCGGGCCTCGGACGATCTGCGCCGTCTCGTCACGGAGAAGCTGACCGAGGCGGGGGTGGCCTTCGGCAAGGCCGAGGCCTATGCAACGCCACGGCGCCTCGCCTTGCATATCGAGGGATTGCCGGCGCAGCAGCCCGACCGCGAGATCGAGGTCAAGGGCCCGCGGGTCGGCGCGCCGGAGAACGTGCTCCAGTCCTTCCTCAAGGCCCGCGGCCTTGCGAGCCTCGATGCCTGCGAGCAGCGCGAGAGCGGCCGCGGGGCCTTCTGGTTCTATGTCGAGCGCGTGGCCGGCCGGCCCACGGGCGAGGTGCTGGCGGAGATCCTGCCCGCGGCCATCGCAGGCCTACCCTGGCCCAAATCCATGCGCTGGGCCTATGACCGGCAGAACTGGGTCCGCCCGCTGCGCAACATCGCCGCGGTCCTCGACGGCGCGCTGGTGCCCTTCGAGCTCGAACTCGGCTCGCCGGCCCATTCGCATCGCATCGCGGCGCGCAACGAGACCTTCGGCCATCGCTTCCTGGGGCCGCAGAGCTTCGTCGTGGCGGATTTCAAGAGCTACAAGGCCCGCCTTCTCGCGCGCCAGGTCATGCTGGACCCCGCGGAGCGGCGCCATACGATCCGCAGGCAGGCGGAGAGTCTCTCGCGTGCCCTCACCCTCGGCCTCCGCCCCGATGAGGGGCTGCTCGACGAGGTGGTCGGGTTGGTGGAGTGGCCGGTCGTGCTGCTCGGGCGCATCGACGCGGCCTATATGGACCTGCCGCCGGAGGTGCTGACCACGGTGATGCGGGCGCATCAAAAATATTTCGCGCTCGAAGACTCCCACGGCCGGCTGGCGCCGCGCTTCATCATCGTCTCCAATATGGAGACCCGCGACCATGGCACCACCGTCGTCGCCGGCAATGAGCGCGTGCTGCGGGCGCGGCTGGCCGATGCCAAGTTCTTCTGGGACCAGGATCGCAAGACCTCCCTGGAATCCCGCCTGCCGGCGCTGAAGGCCATTGTCTTCCACGCCAAGCTCGGCACCGTCGCCGACAAGGTGGCCCGCATGGAGGCGCTTGCCGCGGATCTCGTCGCGCGTCTGCCCGGCGCGGAAGCCACCGTCGCCCGGCGCGCGGCACGGCTCAGCAAGGCCGATCTGACCGCCGGCATGGTGGGCGAATTCCCGGAACTCCAGGGAATCATGGGGCGTTATTACGCCAGGCTGGAAGGGGAGACCCCCGACGTGGCCAATGCCATCGCCGAGCACTACGCCCCGGTGGGCCCCAATGACAAATGCCCCACCGCCGCTGCCTCGGTGGCGGTGGCGCTGGCCGACAGGATCGATACCCTTGTCGGCTTCTGGGGCGTGGATGAGAAGCCCACCGGTTCCAAGGATCCCTTTGCGCTCCGCCGTGCGGCGCTGGGCGCCATCCGTCTCATCCTCGAGAACGGCCTGCGCTGCAATCTGCATGGGAGCTTCGAGACGGCCATCGCCGGCTATGGCGCCCAGGGCGTGAAGCTCGATGCTGCGGCGGTGCGCCGCGACCTTCTGGAGTTCTTCGCCGACCGGCTGAAGGTCGCTTTGCGGGAGAAGGGAGTCCGCCACGATCTCATCGCCGCGGTCTTCGCGCTCAAGCTCGCCGACGGGCGCCACG
>DATHQQ010000332.1:0-3656 GCA_035482595.1 Verrucomicrobiia bacterium | reverse complement strand
ATCCCGGCATAGCCGGGCTCCAGCGCACCATCCGGCAGGCCAGGCCAATAGGCCCTTATCGCAGCGTAGAACCGCTCCCCGCGCTGCGGGTCGACGCGATAATCCAGATCCTCGATCCATTCCACATCCGGCCCGAAGCGTGCGCGCCCGGCGAGATCGAGGGTCAGATGAACGCCGAGCCCTGCTGCCTCGGGCGTGGGATAGATCAGATGGCGAAAGGGCGCGCGGAGGCCGAGGACGAAATAATTGCCCTTGGCGAGATGGCGCGCGGGGACCAGGCCCGGATCGAAGCCCTGCAGCGCGCGGGCGACGGTCTGGGCCTCCAGGCCTGCCGCGTTCACCAGATAGCGGCAATGGAGCGCCATGGGAGCCTCGCCTCCCACCTGCAGGCGAAAGCCGTCATTGGCGAGATGACCGCCGGTGAGCGGGCTCCGCAAGGCCAACATGGCGCCCGCCGCCTCCGCATCGCCCTGGAAGGACAGCATCAGCCCATGGCTGTCGACGATGCCGGTGGAGGGCGAGAGGAGGGCCGCCACCGCCCGAAGGTCCGGCTCGAGAGCGTGGACGGAGGGCCCATCGAGCCAGGCCAGATCCTCGACGCCATTGGCCGCCGCCTTTCCCCGCAGCGCCGTCAGCGCCGGAATCTGGTCCTCCCGGCTGGCGACGATCAGCTTGCCCAGGCGGCGATGCTCGACGCCATGGTCGCGGCAATAGTCATAGAGCATGTCGCGGCCGGCGACGCAGAGCCGGGCCTTCAGGCTGCCGGCAGGGTAGTAGATGCCGGCATGGATTACCTCGCTGTTGCGCGAGGAGATCTCGCTGCCGATGTGATCGGCGGCTTCCAATATCAGGGTCTCGCGCCCGGCCTGGGCCAAGGCTCGCGCAATGGCGAGCCCCACCACGCCGGCGCCGACGACAACCGCTTCCACGCTCTCGGTCATGCGCCCGGAAGATGCGGAGGCGGTCTTTCGCCGTCAAGCCGCGCGCGGCGGGCGGCCAGCGCCTCCCGTTGCACGACATAGAGGCTGCTGAGGATGATCACCACGGCGCCCAGGAGTACCGTGGGGGTGGGGAATTCGCCCCAGAAGATGAATCCAAAGGAGGTGGCCCAGATGAGGGCGCTGTATTCCAGGGGCGCCAGCAGGGAAACCTGGCCGTAGCGGAAGGCCTGGATGACGCAATATTGGCCGAGGGTTGCCGAGACGGCCAGAAGGGCAAAGAGCAGCGAGTCGAAGATATCCGGCGGCTGCCAGTCGAAGGGCATGAGCGCTCCTGCCCCCGCCAGCATAAAGACCGAGAACCAGAACATCATGCTTTGACTGCTCTCCGTATCGCTCATCAACCTGGAGAGGTTGAGGCTGAGCGCGTAGGTGAAGGCGGCAAAAAGCGCCAGCAGGGCCCCCAGGCCGAATCCCGCCCCGCTCGGCTGCAGCACGACGATGACGCCGACGAGCCCGACCAGGATGGCAGCCCAGCGTCGCGGGCCCACATGCTCGCGCAGCATGGGAACCGAAAGCGCGCTCATCAGCAAAGGGCTGACGAAGGTGATGGCAACGGCATCGGCCAAAGGCAGCAGGCGCAGGCAGGCGACGAAGCTCACCGCCGTGGCGGCGCTGGCAATGCTGCGCAGCACATGCCAGCCCATCCGCCGCGTGCCGAGGGTGAGGATCCCGCCCTGGGCCATCGCGAGCGCGACCGCGAAGAAGGGGGCGGGAATGCGGGTGAAGAACATGATCTGGGCCAGGGAATAGCCCCCGACGAGCTGCTTGGAGGCGGCGTCGACCACCGACATGCAGAAGACCCCGAGGCCCATATAGACCAGGCCCCGGAGGGGGAAGCTGCGCCGGATATGCCCGGCTTTGGCCAGGCGGCTCATCCGGCGGCCTTGCGGCGCGCGCGGGCCAGCATGGCCTCGCGCCGCGCGATATAGATGCTGCTGGCGATGATGCAGGCCGCCCCGCCCAGCACCAGCCAGCTCGGAATATCGCCGAAGACGGCGAAGCCCATCAGCGTCGCCCAGACGATGCTGAGATAGTCCAGTGGGGCCACCATGGAGGCCTCGCCGTAGCGGAAGGCCTGGTTGTAGCAGAACTGGCCGAAGCTGCCGGAGAGGCCGACGACGATGAACCAGATCCAATCGTGGAACGAGGGTTGGATCCACAGGGCGGGCATGGTGGCGCCCAGCACGACGACGACCGCCAGGGAATAGTAGAACAGGATCGTATGGCTCGATTCCGTGCCGCTGATCTGGCGCGAGGTGACGATGGTCAGCGCCCAGCAGAGGCCGGAGAGGAGCGCCAGCCCGGCGCCGAGGCTGATGCCGCTGGGGCTGGGCTGCACCGCCAGCAGCACGCCCAGGAAGCCGAAGCCGACGGCGATCCAGCGGCGGATCCCGACATGCTCGCCCAGCATCGGACCGGAAAGGGCGGTGACGAAGAGGGGGGCGGCGAAATTGATGGCGATGCTGTCGGCCAGCGGCAGCAGGCGCAGCGCATAGTAGAAGCTCAGCATGGTGGTGAGATTGAGAGCGGAGCGAACGAGATGCCCGCCAATGCGCCGGGTGCGGAGCGTGCCGAGCCCCCCGGCCCGGGTGGCGATCGCCATGGCCACGCCCAGGCCGATCATATAGCGCACGAAGCCGATCTGCAGGGGCGAATAGCCCTTGGCCAGCCACTTCACGGCGGTGTCGAGGATGATGATCAGGAAGGAGGCCGTCAGCATATAGACGATGGCCCGGGCGGGGAAATTGCGCAGACCCGCGCCAGTCGCCTTGAACGCCATGCTACCCCCTGGATCGAAAGCCCTTCCTAGCCGCTTTGCCGACCACCCGCCACGGCCATTCCTGCAAGGCCGCGTTGCACCGCAGTACCGGCTTCCGTGGAAAGCCGGCCGACCCCGGATTTCGGGCAGCCTGGCGGAACCCTGTGGGTTGCGCCGACATGGCCCCTGTGAGAAATACGGGCTAGAATCTGCCGACCGCCTGGAACTCAGAGCATGCCCCTCGACTTCGTCCCCTCCGTCTGTCCGCATGATTGTCCGAGCACCTGCGCGCTCGAGGTCGAGCGCCTGTCGCCGACCCGCATCGGCAAGGTCCGGGGTGCCGCGGGGAACAGCTATACCGCCGGGGTGGTCTGCGCCAAGGTCGCCCGCTATGCCGAGCGCCAGCACCATCCCGATCGCCTCGCTTCTCCCCTGCGCCGCGTCGGGCCGAAGGGCGAGGGGATCGGGGCCTACCAGCCGATCTCCTGGGAGGCGGCTCTGGACGAGGTGGCCGAGGCCTTCGAGCGCGCCGCGGCCCGCCATGGCCGCGAGACCGTCTGGCCTTATTTCTATGCCGGCACCATGGGGCTGGTGCAGCGCGACGGGATCGAGCGGCTGCGCCATGCCATGGGTTATTCGCGCATGCTCTCCACCATCTGCGTGGCCCTGTCGGACGCCGGCTGGCTCGCCGGGGTCGGGGTCAAATACGGCGTCGATTCCCGCGAGATCGCCGAGTCGGATCTGATCGTCGTCTGGGGCGGCAATCCCGTCGCGACCCAAGTCAATGTGATGACCCATATCAGCCGGGCCCGAAAGCAGCGGGGCGCACCTCTGGTGGTCGTCGATCCCTATCGCACTGGCACGGCCGAGGTGGCGGACATCCATCTGATGCCTCG
>DATHQQ010000331.1:0-7868 GCA_035482595.1 Verrucomicrobiia bacterium | reverse complement strand
TCGGCGAGTTCGCCACCTTCGACTACGGCACCACCAAGGCGATGGAGAATTATTCCCGCCGCTTCATCATCACCTATCCGAACGAGGAGCTGCCCGCCGCAAGGCCTCGCAAGACCACAGCGCTCTACGACCGGCTGAAGGCCCGCGGCGCGGTGCTCGGGGTCAATTTCGCTTTGGAGCATGCGCTCTGGTTCGCCCCCTCCCCAACGGAGGCCCATGAGAAGCCGAGCTTCCGGCGCTCCAACGCCTTCCCTCGCGTGGCCGAGGAGGTGCGCGCCGTGCGCGAGGCGGTCGGCGTCATCGAGATCGCCAATTACGCCAAGCATGAAGTGAGCGGCCCGGGTGCGGCCGCGTATCTCGACCGCATCTTCGCCAACCGCCTGCCGGAGGTGGGGCGGCTGCTGCTCTCCCCGATCCTGACGCCCAAGGGCAAGCTCTATGGCGATCTGACCCTGGGCCGCCTCAGCCAGGACCGCTTCGTCATCTTCGGCTCGGGCGCGGCGCAGAACATGCACCGCCGCTGGTTCGAGAGCCATCTGCCCGCGGCCGGCGTCAGCTATCGCAACCGGACGGACGAGCTGCACGGGCTTTCCATCGCCGGGCCCAAGTCGCGCGAGCTGCTGTCGCGCCTGACCCGCGAAGATGTCTCCAACGAGGCGTTGGCCTTCCGCGATCTCCGGTCCATGAGCATCGGCGGCGTACCCGCGATCCTCGCCCGGGTCTCCTTCACCGGCGAGCTCGGCTATGAGATCTATTGCACGCCCCCCTATCAGCTCGCGCTGTTCGAGGCGGTCGAGCGCGAGGGAGCGGACCTGGGCCTCAGGCTCTTCGGCGGCCGCGCCCTCATGTCGCTCCGGCTGGAGAAGAACTGGGGCGTCTGGACCCTGGACTACCGCCCCGACTTCACCGCCGCCGAGGCCGGTCTCGATTCCTTCATCCGTTTCAACAAGCCGGTGGACTTCATCGGCAAGGCCGCCGCCGCAGCGGAGAAGGCGGGCGGCTCGGAGAAGCGGCTGGTCACCTTGGTGGTCGACTCCGACGGCGTCGCCGACGTCAACCGCGACGAGCCGCTGTTCCACAACGGCGACTGCGTCGGCTATGTCACATCCGGCGGATATGCCCATTTTGTAGGGAAAAGCGTGGCCCTCGGCTATGTCCCGGCGATGCTGGCCCGGCCGGGCGAGAAATTCGAGGTCGAGATCCTGGGCGAGCGCCGGCCCGCCCGTGTCCAAGCCGAACCGCTCTATGACCCCAGCGGCAGCCGGATGCGGTCGTAAGGCGAAGCTTCTCCCTTTCCCCCGCGCCGCCATGGTAATATCGAGTGCGAAATGTTGCTAAAGCCCCAGCGACGCGGGTTACGGGGCTAGGCGCGAGCGGTCGCGCATCCTATCGTGAAAGTCAACGGGGCTGGACCTCGCTCGACCGAGGTCAGTCACGCCCCCTTATGGAGCGGCATGAACGACGAGCCTATCGCACGTCCCACGCCCACCGATCCCACGCCCGCCACTAGTCCGGGCGTCTCCCCACCGCCGCCGGTTCCCCCGGCGCCCCCACGTAATAGCCACGGCACCCGCTGGGCCGTGGCCATCCTGCTGGTGGCCGCTGTGGCGGGCGTCCTCTACTACAACTACCGTTTCGCCGGGAAGGCAGCGGAGAGCGCCGCCGCAGCACCTGCCAAGCCGCCGCCGGTCACCGTCAGCCAACCCCTCGAAAAGACCATCACCGAATGGGACGAGTTCACCGGCCAGTTCCAGGCGGTCGAATCCGTGGCGGTTCGCGCCCGGGTCAGCGGCTATCTGACCGAGATTCATTTCACCGACGGTCAATGGGTCAAGAAGGGCGACCTGCTCTTCGTCATCGATCCCAGGCCCTATCAGATCGATCTCGATTCCGCCAAGGCCCAGCTCGCCCAGGCGCAGGCGCGGGTGCAATGGGCGACGGCCGAGCTCGCCCGGGTGCTGGCCTTGCGCAAGGGCGATTATGCGACCGCCAGCAGCGCCGATGAGAAGCTGCAGGAGCAGCGCACGGCTGCGGCCGCCATCGATACCGCCCGGGCGCAGATCGCCGCCGCCCAGCTCAATCTGGAATTCACCCATGTGACCGCGCCGCTGGAGGGCCGCATCGGCGCCCATCAGGTCAGCATCGGCAATCTCATCATCGGCAGCGTCAACGGCTCCTCCGACGAGTTGGCGACCATTGTCTCCCTCAAGCCGATCTGGTTCGTCTTCGACATGAGCGAGAACGAATATCTCGCCTATCAGCGCGCCGTGACAGAGGGGCGCCTCGCCTCCCAGCGCGACGGCCATGTGCCGGCCTATGTCAAGCTCAGCGACGAGACCACCTGGGTGCACAAGGGCTTTCTGAATTTCGTCGATAACCAGGTCGATCGCAATTCCGGCACCATCCGCGCCCGAGCGCAATTTCCCAATGCCGATCTCTTCATCACCCCGGGCGTCTTCGGGCGCCTGCGCCTGCCCGGCAGCGACCCGCATTCGGCGATCCTCATCCCCGATTCCGCCATCGTCAGCGACCAGAACCAGAAGCTCGTGATGACGGTCGCCGCCGACGGCACGGTGGTGCCGAAGGTGATCCGCCCCGGACCTAGCTATGCCAATCTCCGCATCGTGCGCAGCGGCCTTTCGGCGGGCGATACGATCATCATCGACGGGCTGGTGCGGGTGCGGCCCGGAAGCAAGGTGACTCCGGAGCCGGGCAAGATCCCGCTCGACGAGCCGAGCGAGTGACGCCCTAGCAAATGAAGCTTTCGCATTTCTTCATCGACCGGCCGATCTTCGCCGCCGTCGTCGCGATCTTCATCACCCTGATCGGCGGCTTCTCCTATTTCGCCTTGCCGGTGGCGCAATATCCGGAGGTGGCGCCCCCCACCGTCGTCGTCAAGACCAGTTACCCCGGCGCCTCTGCGCAGGTGGTGAGCGAGAGCGTGGCCACGCCGCTGGAGCAGCAGATCAACGGCGTCGAGAACATGCTCTACATGGTCTCCCAGGCGACCGGGGACGGCAATCTCACCCTCACCATCACCTTCAAGCTCGGGACCGATCTCGATATCGCCCAGGTGCTGGTGCAGAACCGGGTGTCGATCGCCTTGTCGCAGCTGCCCCAGGACGTCGTGCGCGAGGGGGTGACGGTCAAGAAGAACTCGCCGGACATGCTGATGGTGATCCATCTCATCTCGCCCGATGGCTCGCGCGACCAGCTCTACATCTCCAACTACGCGACCCTGCAGATCAAGGATGTGCTGGCGCGGCTCGAAGGCGTGGGCGATGTGGTCATCTTCGGGGCCCGCGACTATGCCATGCGGATCTGGGTCAATCCGAACAAGATCGCTGCCCGCCGCCTCACGGCCGGAGACATCGTCGCGGCAGTTCGGGCCCAGAACGTGCAGGTCGCCTCGGGTGTGCTGGACCAGCCGCCGATGCCCAACCAGGGGGACTTCCAGCTCAATGTGCAGACCTTGGGGCGCCTCATCGAGCCGCGGCAATTCGCCAATATCGTCATCAACACCGATTCCAACGGGCGGGTGACGCGGCTGGGTGACGTCGCCCGGATCGAGCTCGCCGCCCAGGATTACGGCGTCAACGGCTATCTGGATAGCGGCACGGCGGTGCCGCTGGGGATCTTCCAGCAGCCGGGCACCAATGCCCTCGACACCGCCCATCGCCTCGAAGCGGCCATGGCCGAGCTCTCGAAATCCTTTCCCACCGGCATCGAGTACAGGATCATCTACAATCCGACGGAGTTCATCGCCGAATCGGTGAACGAGGTGATCAAGACGATCTACGAGGCGTCCGGCCTCGTGGTCATCGTCGTGCTGCTGTTCCTCCAGACCTGGCGCGCCTCGATCATCCCGATCATCGCCATCCCCGTCTCGCTGATCGGCACCTTCGCCTTCCTGGAAGCCTTGGGCTTCTCCCTCAACAACCTCTCGCTCTTCGGCCTCGTGCTGGCGATCGGCATCGTGGTCGACGATGCCATCGTGGTCGTGGAGAATGTCGAGCGGAATCTGCGCGAGGGCATGACCCCGCGCGAGGCCGCCCACAAGACCATGGACGAGGTCGGCGGCGCGCTGGTGGCGATCGCCCTGGTGCTGGCCGCCGTATTCATCCCCGCGGCCTTCATCACCGGCATCTCCGGCCAGTTCTTTCGCCAGTTCGCCGTCACCATCGCCGCGGCGACCAGCATCTCCCTGCTGGTCTCGCTGACGCTCAGCCCCGCCCTCTGCGCGATCCTGCTGAAGCCCCATGTCGCCGAGCCGCCCCGCGAGATCCTGCCGCTGCGCCTGCTGCACGGCTTCTTCCGCGGCTTCAACTGGGGCTTCGACAAGGTGGCTCATGGCTATGGCGCGCTCACCCGCGGCTTCATCCGTTTCGCGGTGGTCGTGCTGCTGGTCTATGTCGGGCTGGTCGGCCTCACCGTCTGGCAGTTCGGCCGCGCGCCCACCGGCTTCATTCCGGCGCAGGATCAGGGCTATGTCATCACCGTCGTCCAGCTGCCGCCCGGGTCTTCCCTGGCGCGCACCGATGCGGTCATCCGCCGCGCCGCCCAGATCATCCTCGGCACCAAGGGCGTGGCCCATGCGGTGCCCTTCACCGGCCTCGACGGCGCCACCCTCACCAATGCGTCCAATGCCGGCGCCATCTTCACGGTCCTGAAACCCTTCGCCGAGCGCGCGGCGGAGGGACTCTCCGCGCCGGTGGTCATCGGCGAGCTGCAGGACCGGCTGAGCGCGATCCAGGGCGCCTTCATGATCACCATCTCCCCGCCGCCGGTGCGCGGCATCGGCAATGCCGGCGGGTTCAAGATGATGGTGGAGGACCGGCGCGGGCGTGGCCTCACGGCCCTCAATGGCGCGGTCCAGGGCATGGTCGCCGCCGGCAACCAGCAGCCCGAGCTCGCCGGCGTCTTCTCGGTGTTCAATACCAACACACCCAATATCTACGCCAATATCGACCGGGTGCGGGCCGAGATGCTGGGGGTGACGCCCGATCAGGTCTTCGAGACCCTGGAGGTCTACCTCGGCTCCTCCTATGTCAATCAGTTCAACTATCTCGGGCGCACCTACCAGGTGCTGGTCCAGGCCGACGGCCCCTTCCGCAAGGAACTCCCCGAGGTCGCCGATTACAAGACCCGCAATGCCCAGGGCAAGATGGTCCCGCTGGGATCCGTCGCCAATTTCGAGGACCGCCTCGGCCCTTACCGCCTTCCGCGCTACAATCTCTATACGGCGGGCGAGGTCCAGGGCTCGCCCGCGCCCGGCCATTCGACGGGCGAGGCGCTCGCCGTCATGGAAAAACTGGCGGCCGAAAATCTGCCCGACGGATTCAGCTTCGAATGGACGGAGCTCGCCTATCAGGAGAAGCTGGCGGGCAACACTGGGCTCTTCGTCTTCGCCGCCTCGGTGGTCTTCGTCTTCCTCGTGCTGGCGGCGCAATATGAGAGCTGGTCGCTGCCGCTCTCGGTGATTCTCATCGTTCCCATGTGCCTGCTGGCCGCGGTCAGCGGCCTGCTCTTCCGCGGCATGGACGTCAATATCCTGGCCCAGGTCGGCTTCATCGTGCTGGTCGGACTTGCGGCCAAGAACGCCATCCTGATCGTGGAATTTGCCCGCCAGGGCGAGGTGGAGGGCAAGCCGCGGGCCGAAGCCGCCATCGAGGCCGCCCGGGTGCGGCTCCGGCCGATCCTCATGACCTCCTTCGCCTTCATCTTCGGCGTGCTGCCGCTGGCCATCGCCGTGGGCGCCGGCGCCGAGATGCGCCAATCGCTCGGCACCGCGGTCTTCTTCGGCATGCTGGGCGTGACCGGCTTCGGCCTGCTCTTCACCCCCACCTTCTTCGTCGTGATCCGGGGCCTGTTCGCCCCGCGAGGTAAGCGCTAGAGCAAGATCGAAGGGCGAGGCGGCGAGCCGCCCTTATCGCCAGGAGCCGGGTGTCATGGTGGCGATCGGCTGCAGCCCGGCATCCAACGACGTGCTGTGGGCCAGAGTACAGCCCTGCAGCGCAAGGGTGCACAACAGGGCGACAATCAGGGATTTCATGGACAGTCTCTTCCAGTTCACGCTTGGGAGGGGGATGGGCTCGGCGTGCCGGGGATGGCCCGGGGCGCTTTGGCCGGCGGGATCGAGCGGCGACGCAGCCGATCGAGGTAAAGATAGACGACGGGCGTCGTATACAACGTCAGAAGCTGGGACAGCAGCAGGCCGCCCACGATGCTGTAGCCCAGCGGCTGGCGGATCTCCGAACCCGTGCCTGTTCCCAGCATCAGTGGCACGGCACCAAGGAGAGCCGCCATGGTCGTCATCAGAATCGGGCGGAAGCGCAGGACGCAGGCCCGGTAGATGGCCTCCTCCGGCGTCATGCCCTCGCCCCGCTCCGCCTCGAGGGCGAAATCGATCAGCATGATCGCGTTCTTCTTGACGATGCCGATCAGCAGGATGATTCCAACCAGCGCGATGACGCTGAGATCGAAATGAAACGCCATCAGCATCAGCAAGGCGCCGATGCCCGCTGAGGGTATGGTCGAAAGAATGGTGATCGGATGGATCGTGCTCTCGTAGAGCATGCCGAGGATGAGGTAGATCACGACCAGCGCCGCGCCGATCAGAATGGGTGTGCTCGACAGAGAAGACTGAAACGCCTGAGCATTGCCCTGAAAGCTCGTTGCCAGGGAGGCGGGCTTGCCGAGCGCAGCCTCGGCGCTCTGAATTTCCGTCACGGCCTGGCCGATCGAGACTCCGGGGAGAAGGTTGAAAGAGATCGTCACAGAGGGGAACTGCCCCTGATGGTTGACGACGATGGGTGCGGCGTTCTGGACGGATCGGACCAGGGTATTCAGCGGTACCTGCTGCCCGAGCGCAGAAGTGACGTAGATGCTGCTCAAGGCGGTTGGCCCATATTGGAATTTCGGATCGACCTCCAGGACAACGTGGTACTGGTTCAGTGTCGTGAACATCGTCGAGACGATGCGCTGGCCGAAGGCATCGGCCAAGGTATTGTCGATGGTGGAGGGCAGGATGCCATGGCTCGATGCCGCGTCGCGGTCGATCGTGATATCCAGCCGGGGGCCGCCGTTCTGCTGATCGCTGGTCACGTCGACGATGCCCGGCAGGCTCCGGAGCTTGCTCAGAAACATCCCAGCCCAATAGCTCAGCTCGCTCGCATCGGCGTCGGCGAGGGTGAACTGATACTGGGTCTTGGAGAGGCGCGCCCCGATGGTGATGTCCTGGGCGGCCTGCATATAGAGCGTGATGCCCTGGAGCTTGGCGAGCTTCGGGCGCAGCCGGTTGATCACCTGGTCGGCGCTAGCGTTGCGCTCGCCCTCCGGCTTGAGGGCGATGAAGATGCGCCCATCGTTCAGCGTCGCGGTGGCTCCGCCGGCGCCGATCTGAGACCCCATGGAGGCGACGGCAGGATCCTGGGACACGATGCGGATCACCGCCTGCATGCGCTCGACCATCGCCGGGTAGGAGATGTCCTGCGACGCTTCGGCAATGCCGAGGATCATTCCCGTGTCCTGCTGCGGAAAGAAGCCCTTGGGAATGACGACATAGAGATAGCCGGTCAGCGCCATCGTGCCCAGCATCACCATCAAGGTGATGAAGCTGTGGTGAAGCGCCACCTTGAGCCCGCGCTCGTAGAGGCTCAGAAGGCCGTCGAATCCCCGCTCCAGCACGCGGTAGAGCCATCCGTGCCGTCCCTCGTTCTTACGGAGCAGCCGCGCGCACATCATGGGCGTCAGGGTCAGGGAGATGACGAGAGAGAGCAGGAGAGCGACGCTCACGGTGACGGCGAACTCGCGAAACAGCAGCCCCACATAGCCGCTCATCAGGAACAGCGGGATGAAGACGGCGATCA